>JAUZQO010000029.1 GCA_030950925.1 Mariprofundaceae bacterium | reverse complement strand
AAGGCAATCAATCATATCAAACGTATGTTACTGAATCGCCAATCATAAATATGGCACAGGATATGAGCATAGAATGGATGATTCGGCGTTTACGTCATCGTTTGAAAGGTTTGGGAATGACAGAACTGGATGTATGGCTTGCGCCTTTGGATGAAGCTCTGTTGTTGCGTGACCCTGAAATCATTAAAGCCATTGAAGAATTGTTGCAGCTAGAATCCCCACAATTACTTCAAATGATGGGGAGTAAGGATGACATGCCTAGCCTGTTAAAACAGTGGTTATATTAAATATGAATTATTTTTTAACATTATTGTGCGTGTTGATGTCGATGAATATGGAAGCTTGGGCTAACCCCATGCCTTATACCATTCAAAATCAAGCAAGCATTCAGAACTCAGGAAAAAAGAGTGTGCTGGTTTTTGATCCCAAACGGCTGGATTTGGGTGAGGTACTGGAAGGAGATAAAATATCTGTAAAGATGTTGATTCGCAATACAGGTAAGCAAACCCATCAAATGGTTCGTCTGGAAAGTTCATGTGGCTGTACTTCTGTAGAACCCGATACACGGGTCTTACCTGCGGGGGGGTTTACGATTTTGCATATTGATATTGATAGTTTTGGTAAGCGTGGGGATGTCAAAAAATCCATTGTTTTGACAGATGAGTATGGCAATCAAAGTACGGCTTGGTTACATTTATATGTGAAAAAGAATCCACATCCCATAAATAGTAAGCGCAGCCTTTTTGATGACTCATGTGGTCGATGTCATTTTGATCCAGCAAAAGGGAAAGAAACGGGGCGTGCTATTTATGCTGCGGTGTGTGTGATGTGCCATGGACAGGATGCAAAGGGTGGTTATGCGCCAAACCTACACCATCATGATTTAAGTGTATTACAATATTTGATTAGCAATGGAACAGGGACGCATCATATGCCTGCATTTTCTCAAAAACAGGGTGGTCCATTAAATACAATGCAAATAAACGCACTATCACGGTGGATTATATCACTGGACGACACCTAAGTTGGCGGCTATACATTCGCCATTATGAAAAATATACTCATTGCTCCTTCAATCCTGTCGGCAGATTTTGCCAACCTAGAAAAAGAAATTCGTGCCATCGATGTTGGTGGCTGTGATTGGGTTCACATTGATGTGATGGATGGTGCTTTTGTACCACCGATTACCATTGGTGATAATATCGTGAAAGCGATTCGCCCTCACACTGAAAAAGTGTTGGATGTTCATTTGATGGTAGAAAATCCTGATCGTCAAGTAGAAGCGTTTGCGAAAGCGGGTGCGGATATTATTACGATCCATCAAGAAGCTTGTGTACACCTTGAACGAACACTGCAATTGATTCGCTCGGTGGGTTGTAAAGCTGGCGTTTCTTTAAATCCAGGAACACCGCTATCAACCATTAAAAATGTATTGCACTGTGTTGATTTGGTGTTGCTAATGAGTGTGAACCCAGGATATGGTGGACAATCTTATATTCATGCTGTGACAGATAAAATTGCAGAAGCGCGTAAAATGTTGGATGACGCGGGTTCAAATGCAGATTTGCAAGTCGATGGTGGTGTGAATACAGCAACAGTGGCAGAAGTTTGTGGCGCTGGAGCGAATGTGATTGTTGCGGGATCGGCTGTATACAATAAGCCTGATTATGCGGCTGCAATGCAGGAATTGAGAGATTTAGCATAATATTTCTGTGAAAAAAGTTTTGTAAATATTGGGTGCTTACGTAGGTAAGCGCCCATTTTTACGAATGTTTGAAAAAAACTTGAGGGGAGGATAGCTATGACAGAAAAGGCGAATGAGTCACGCCGTAATTTTTTGTACCTTGCTGCCGGTGGTTTGGGTGGTGTGGCTGCGGCTGCAACCATCGTACCATTTATCGGTAGTATGTTGCCTGCTGCAGATACATTAGCAGCGTCAAAAACTGAGTATGATGTAACAACGGTTGCGGCTGGGCAGTTGGTGGTTATTTTATGGCAAGGAAAACCAGTATTTATTACCAATCGCACACCTGAGTTATTGAAAGAAGTCGATGGTCATGATGATATGTTGAAAGATAAGGATTCTAAGGCGATTCCAGAGGTTTCACAGCCTTGGATGAATGATCCCGATCGCGTTAAATATCGTTCGATTAAACCCGAATATTTGGTGGTATCGGCTATTTGCACACATTTGGGTTGTATTCCAGGTTATAAGCCGACAGCGGGACGTAAAGATTGGGGAGATTCAGTGCCTGCCGATTGGCCTGGTGGGTGGCATTGCCCTTGTCATGGTTCAAAATATGATATTTCAGGACGTGTGATTAATGGATCACCTGCACCATTTAATTTGCATGCATTGCCTTATAAATATACATCTGACACTACTGTCTTGATAGGGTAAGGGGAATATTTATGTTAAATTCAATGATGAAAACAAAAATATTTGCTTGGGTGGATCGTCGTACGGATGCAGGTGCGATTATTAAATCGCAATTGACCGAATATCCAGCACCTAAAAACTTGAACTATATGTGGAATTTTGGTTCGCTGGCATTGTTGGTATTGGTGTTGCAGATTCTAACAGGTGTTTTTTTAGCCATGTATTACAAGCCATCTGCGGCAGTCAGCTATGGTCAGTATACGGTCGCTTTTGATTCAGTGGAACGCATTATGCGTGATGTGAATTTTGGTTGGTTGATTCGTTATATGCATGCGGTGGGTGCTTCGGCATTTTTTGTTGTGGTTTATATGCATATTGGTCGCGGGCTTTATTATGGTTCATATAAAGAACCGCGTGAGTTGTTGTGGATTATTGGTGTGGTTATTTTGTTGATTATGCAAGGTGCAGCATTCTTTGGTTATTTGTTGCCTTGGGGTCAAATGTCTTTCTGGGGTGCCACCGTGATTACCAACTTGTTTGGTGCTTTGCCAGTGATTGGTGAGTATTTACAGCAATTGTTGCGTGGTGGTTTCGCGGTTGGTGATCCAACCTTGAACCGTTTCTTCTCCTTGCATTATCTTTTCCCATTGTTATTGGCTGCGATTGTGGGTGGACATATTCATGCATTGCATGTGGTTCATTCCAATAATCCTGAAGGTATTGATTTAACCAAAGAAGAAGAAAAAATCATGTTCCATCCTTATTACACCGTGAAAGATGCATTCGGTGTGGGTGTGTTCTTGTTATTCTATTGCTACTTTGTCTTCTTTAATCCGCATGCTTGGGGTTACTTTATTGAAGTGGATAACTATGTACCTGCAAATGCCTTATCAACACCGCCACATATTGCGCCAGTGTGGTATTTGACACCTTGGTACACTATTTTGCGTTCATTTCCTGATAAATTGGTCGGTGTGCTTGCGATGGGTGGATCATTGGCAATTTTGTTTGCCTTGCCTTTCTTAGATCGCTCTAAGGTTCGTTCTGCGCGTTACCGTCCAGTGTTCAAACAAATGGTCATCTTGTTCTTTATTGATGTCATCGTGTTGGGTTACTGTGGGCATGAGCCTCCAACCCCCGTTTTGAAATTGGTGGGTCAGGTTGCAACGGCGTATTACTTTGCTTTCTTCTTCTTGCTTCTGATTGTGCCGAAGTTTGAGAAAACGAAACCAGTACCGGAGGGGATTTAATATGAAGTTGAAACAATTATTAATCGCTGTTGGTGCTTTATCAGTCGTAAGCTTTTCGCAAAGTGCAATTGCCAATGAAGGTGGTGTTGAACTTAAGCATGCTGTGATTGATGTCACTAGCCAAGAGCAAATTCGTCGAGGCTTAACCGTCTTTACTGATGTATGTATGGGGTGTCATTCAGCAACCTTTGTGACATATAAGGGTTTGATAGACTATCCTGAAATTGGCTTGACGCGTGAAGCTGTGGATGAATTGCGTGGTGATTATGCTCTTACTGAAGGTATGCGCACCGATTTATCTGCCGAAGATGCGAAAGGATCGTATGGTAAAGTTCCACCTGATTTGTCAGTCATAGCGTATGCTCGTAAGGGTGGAGCAGACTATATTTACTCTGTTTTGACAGGTTTTGAACATGATCCAAAAGGCATTATTCCTGATGGTAATTTCAACGAGTATTTTCCAGGTCATCGTATTGCGATGCCTGATCCGATGGGATGGCTTGATCATGATAAGGAAGATACAGCACAAATTGAGCAAGACTCTCAAGATGTAGCTGCTTTCTTGGCATTTATTGCTGATCCCCATCAAAATCAACGCCGTGCGATTGGTTGCTGGGTATTGGGCTTCTTGCTACTATTGACGTTAGTTCTGTGGCGCTTGAAAGTTGAAGTATGGAAAGATGTAAAACATTAAATCTTAATGTTTTCGTATGAAAAAAAGCCTGTCCAACATAGTTGGGCAGGCTTTTTTCGTATGACTGTAAGAAATAATACTTGAGAAAGACTGATGAACTTGAATATAAATCATGGGGATATAATCATGGGTGAAAAAAAATCGGACGATATTCGTCAACATGTGCGAGAAAGTTATGCAGAGGTTGCGGAAGCCAGTAATAGTGGTGAATGCTGTGGTGTGGAATCCAGTTGCTGCGGTGTATCCGATGATACAGCCATCAACACCTTGATTTCAACGCGTATGGGTTATTCTGAAGATGATTTAAAGAAAGTTCCCGAAGGTGCTGATATGGGCTTGGGTTGTGGTAATCCACGCGCCATTGCAAGTCTGAAACAAGGCGAAACCGTCGTGGATTTGGGCAGTGGCGGTGGTTTTGATGTTTTTCTTGCTGCACAAGAGGTGGGTGAAACTGGGCATGTGATTGGTGTTGATATGACACCCACCATGATTTCAAAAGCACGTAAAAATGCTGAAAAAGGAAAATTCTCACATGTTGAATTTCGTTTGGGTGAAATTGAGCACCTTCCCATCGCCAATGGTACGGTAGATGTGATTATGTCCAATTGTGTCATTAACTTATCACCCAATAAACCGCAAGTGTTTCGTGATGCTTTTCGTATTTTAAAAGTGGGTGGGCGTTTGGCGATTTCGGATGTTGTAGCAACGTGTGACATGCCTGATGACATGAAAAATGACCCAGCTTTGTATGCAGGATGTATGGCGGGGGCATCGTTGGTGGATGATTTGATTGAAATGATTCAAGCGGCAGGATTTGAACAGGTTGTGGTTGAACCCAAAGATGAAACACGGGAGTTTATCCGTGATTGGGCACCTGGGCGTGGCGTGGAAGATTATGTGGTTTCAGCACGGATTGAAGCAGTGAAACCCAAGGCTTGTTGTACGCATTGTTAAAAGGTTTTGAAAGTGAGTACGTCCAATATTGGACGTACTCACTTACCAATAGTTTAAATCACCTTTGAAAACTTTGTTTCGCCCTGTTTGGTGCGCAAATGTTCATCAAATGCCATGGCAATATTGCGTATCAACAAACGCCCAGCCGTAAGCACCTGCAAACCATCATCATTTAAAGTGAGCAAGTGATCATCTTGCATGATCTTTAAATCATCCAGTGTATCTGAAAAATGGGTTTTGAAGTCGATGTTATAGTCAGATTCAAAGGTGTTATAATCCAATGCAAAATCACACATTAAACGCATAATGACATGGCGGCGTAAATGATCTTCTTGGGTGAGCTTATAACCACGAAAAACAGAGAAGTGACTGCTTTCTATATCGGCTTGATAATCATCCATACCTTTGGCATTTTGAAAAAAATTTCCACCCACATAACCGATAGATGTCAGCCCCAAACCAATCAGATCACAATCGGCATGGGTGGAGTAGCCTTGAAAGTTGCGATATAGATGACCTTCATGTTGGGCAATCGCCATTTCATCATCAGGTTTGGCAAAATGATCCATACCCACAAAAACATAACCCGCAGCCAGTAGCTTATGCATGCTATGCTCTAAAATATCCAACTTGGTTTGCGGTGTTGGAATAGCATTTTCATCAATGCGGCGTTGCGGCATAAACATCTTGGGCAGGTGGGCATAGTTAAATAAAGCAATGCGATCAGGCGAAAATTCAATAATAGTATCTAAGGTTTGGTTGAATGTTTCCACCGTTTGATGGGGTAAGCCATACATCAAGTCAATATTCATGGAGGTGAACCCATTGTTGCGTGCATCATTAAGCACACGCAATGTTTCTTCTTTGCTTTGAATACGATTCACTGACTTTTGTACAATCGGATCAAAATCCTGAACACCCATGCTCATGCGATTAAAACCACACTCGCGTAATACTTTGACAGTGCTTTCAGTGCATTCACGTGGATCCATTTCAATGCCATATTCTCCTTCTTCATCAGGCACAAAGTTAAAACGTTTGTGTAGATGGTTGGTGAGCTGACGCATTTGTTTATCGTTCAAAAAGGTCGGTGTACCACCACCAAAGTGCAATTGAGTGACAGGTCGTTTTGTTTCCCCCATGGCATCAGCCACCATATCAATTTCTTTGATAAGTAATTCCAAATAAGGCTGGGCACGTTCATATTTTTTAGTCACAATTTTGTTGCAACCACAGTAATAACAAACGGTATTACAAAATGGGATATGAATATATAAGGATAAAGGGATATCGGATTGAGCCACATCATTTAATGTTTTTGCATAAACATCAGCATTGATGGCACTGTGAAACATGGGAGCGGTTGGGTAAGATGTATAACGAGGTCCAGCTTTATCATACTTTTGAATCATCTTAATATTGAAAAGGTTCGAAGTGATCATAACCACGTATTATTTATGGATATATGAAAAAAGCAACTCGCATGTGTATAAAGTCACCTGCCACTTTTATCCCAGTGGCTTGCTGATAATCTTCGCCCATGAAATATCTTCCAGTTCCTGACTATCATATGCATACCCCACGTTGTAACCATGCGGTGGGAAATGTTCGGGCTTATGCACAAGCGGCAGTTGCGCGAGGTTTCACTGAAATAGGCATGTCAGATCATTCACCGATGCCTGATGGTTTTGATGCTGCTTGGCGGATGGATGCATCTGAATTGCCCGATTATTTACAAGAAGTAGAAACCATACGTGATGAGATGGAGAGTGATGTTATCATACGTGTGGGGCTAGAAGCTGATTTTCATCCAGGTACAGAGGCAGCAGTACAATCCATGATCGATGCTTATACTTGGGATTATGTGATTGGCTCGGTTCATTTTATCGGTGATTGGGGCTTTGATAATCCTGATGAAATACACCGTTGGGATAACATGGATGTGGAAGATGCGTATGTAGCATACTTTGATTTGGTTGCTCGCTCGGCGGCAACGTGTATGTTTGACATCATTGGACACCCTGATTTGATTAAAAAATTTGGCCAACGTGCGCCAGTAAGGAGTCAGCGTGTTGACCAAGCTGAATCCAATATGTTGGATGCAGTGAAAGAGGCGGGCATGGTTTTAGAAATCAGTTCAGCGGGTTTACGCAAGCCTGTACAAGAAATTTATCCGCATGAACGCATGGTTGAAAAAGCGGTGAAAAGGCGGATTTCTTTTGCCTTTGGTTCGGATGCCCATGCACCTGAAGAAGTAGGGCATGGTATGGAAGCCTGTTTGGATATGTTAAGTCGTTATGGGGTGCAAGATATTGCTAGTTTTGAAAAAAGACAATGTACCATGAAGCCCATTCGAGCATTGGCATGACAAAGACGATGAAAGGCAGTGTGTTAATCACTGGGGCATCGGGCGGTTTTGGTCTTTATTTTGCCAAAGAGCTTGAAAAGCAAGGTTATCGTTTGATTTTACATGGGCGTGATGCAGCGCGTTTAAAATTGGTACAAGATGTGTTGATTCATCCTGAAAAACATCGCGTGTTGATGTATGAACTCTCAGCACGTAAAGGAATCGATCAATTGCTGGAATGTTTGCTGAATGAACACATGGTTGGTTTGGTGAACAATGCAGGTTTTGGTGTTTGGGGTGGTTTTGAAATATGTGAGAGTGTGGCGCAATTGGATGTGTTGCGGGTGGATCTTGTCGCTCCCATCACCTTAGCGCATGCTTTATTACCCAAGCTGAAAAAAAATAAGGGCTTTATCATCAATGTTTCATCATTGGCGGGAGAAATGCCCATGCCCTATATGAGTACCTATGGATCAGCCAAAGCAGGTCTGACATTTTGGAGTGAGGCTCTACGCTCAGAACTTCATGGAAAGGTGAAGGTGGTAACGTTAGCCCCAGGTCCTTCACCCACTGGTTTTCGTAATATTTCAGGTGCGCCCAAAGGAAAAGGGGGATGGTTTAGCACGCGACCCGAAAAAGTTATCGAAGCATCTCTACAAACATTATCTCAAGGCGGCGGCTATTGTGTCCCCGGTTGGCGACATCAATGCCTTTGGGGCTTTCAAAAAATCGTACCACGTTGTGTGGCATTACCTCTTTTAAAATATTATTTAAAACCATGAATCAGACATTGCCTATATATCAAGTGCGTATATCCAAGCGTGCCAAATATGCGCGTTTGGTGATGCAGCGAAATGGCATGTTAGAAGTCGTGTTGCCTGTGAGGATGAACCATGATGATGCGGAACATCTGGTTCGCAGTCAGAAGGATTGGATTGCGAAGCATCAGCAAGGTATGCAAAATCAACAAGCAGGAAGCTTAGCTGTAGATGTGCTACCAAATCGCATTCATTTTCCATCATTAAATCAAGTCATTACAGTCAAGTATATCAGTCATGAGAAAGATTTTCATCAAGAAAATGATGGGGAATTAACAGTTTATTCAAGCAATGATGCCTTCATTCCCCAAATATTGCAGCACTGGCTTAAGGATCGGGCAGAAATGTGTTTGTCCTCGATGTTGTTTGCGATAGCGCAAGAAATGGATGAGACTTACCAATCTGTATCCATTCGTTTGCAAAAAACACGCTGGGGAAGTTGCTCCAATCAACGGCGGATTAACCTGAATGCTAAATTACTATTATTACCACAAGATTTGATGCGCTATGTGATGATTCATGAGTTATCACACCTTCAACACCTCAATCATTCCAAAGAGTTCTGGCAACGCGTTGCCCAATTTGAACCTGATTATGCCGAAAAACGTCAAACATTGCGTGTGTGGGAAGAAAATACGCCAGACTGGTGATGTCTTGGTAACTAGATCGGCAAATAAGCGGTTCTTCAGCTAGAGGAGGTTTATCTGTTATTCCGAAGGTCACCCATACGCAGCGCTTATGTCGGCAACCTTTATGCTTTTCAATGGCTATATCTGCTCAGTCTGGGGAGAAAGCAAGGGGATGCAAGTCATAAATGAATCACTTGGGTTAGGAGGTCAGTCATGCTTTCACACTTGCCATGTTTCGGTTTGCAGCGCACCAAAAATGCAGCGTGCTTATCGGATTTACTCTTCAATCTACCTGATGATTTATCCAAACGGGACATGTTGAAATGTCGTCAAGAAAATGGGGCTTGGCAATCATGGACACTTGAAAAAGTGAAGATTTCGGTGTTGCGATTGGTTGCTTGGTTACAATCGACAGGTGTTTCTAAAGGTGATCGGGTCGGCATTTTGGGACATAACTGTGTGCCTTGGCTGTTGGCGGATATGGCGATTTTACATTTGGGTGCGGTGGCGGTGCCTGCTTATTTCACGGATACAGCCGAGAAAGTTCAATATGTATTTCATGATGCTCAATGTTCATTGATATTTTTTGAATCCAGCCAAAAAGAAAAGCTGGTTCAAGGTGAAGTGCCAATATTGCCCTTCGATGGTCAACATTCATTGATGAGTGTTATCAGTGATATTATTTGGGATGGATGTTTGGATATGCCTACACCACAACGTGAAGATTTGGCAACATTGATTTACACCTCTGGCACCATGGGTAAGCCTAAAGGTGTGATGTTGACGCACGGAAATATTTTGGCAGATGTGTGGTCGGGATTGACTGCTGTACCCGTCTTTCAAGATGATGTATTTTTGTCTTTTCTGCCTTTATCCCATGCTTTTGAACGCACAGTTGGTCATTTTTTGCCCATCGCTTGCGGAGCACAGCTTGCCTATGCAGAAGATGTGACCACCTTGATGCGAGATATGTTTGAAATAAAACCTACTGTGATGATTTCTGTACCGCGTTTGTATGAAAAAATATATACGGGTGTACAAGCAACATTGGAAACATCATGGTTGAAGCGTTTTGTCTTTCAACAGGCTCAATATTTGGGTTTAAAGCGGTTTTATTTGCATCAGCAAGGCAAAGATCTATCAGTGATGCAAGCATGGTTGTGGCAACACTTGGATGTTTTGGTGCATGCCCCGCTGCGTGCCAAGTTGGGAGGGCATTTGCGCTTGTTTATTTCAGGTGGGGCGGCGTTAAGCCCGCGCATTGCCAACTTTTTACTGGCAGCTGATATATTGGTGTTGCCTGGCTATGGTTTAAGTGAGACATCACCTGTGTTGAGTGTAAATGTGGCCGCGAAAGTGAAACCTGCGAGTGTGGGACCTGCTTTATCTGGCGTTAGCTGCCAGTTGGCCGTTGATGGTGAGTTGGTGGTGAAAGGCGATATGGTGATGCAAGGCTATTGGCAACACCCCGAATGGAATCAAGGTGTGTTGGATGATGACGGCTGGTTGCATACAGGGGATATTGCGCGTATTGATGATGATGGTTATATCTTTATTGTGGATCGCAAAAAAGAATTGATGGTATTATCCAATGGTGAAAATGTACCACCTGCTTTGGTGGAGCAGCATTTGTGTCATCTTCCTTGTGTGGAACAGGCGATGGTGATTGGAGAAGGTCAGGCACATCTTGTAGCTTTATTGGTGGTTGATGAACGGTGTTTACAGCGTTTATGGAAACGGCATCATCGCGGGCATTTGCCTTTGAATTGGCAAAAACATGCACGTGTGCATGCGTGGTTCTTAAAACGTGTGAAAAAAGAACTATCTGATTTGGCGAGTTATATGCAGGTGCGGCATGTTGGCTTTGTACACGAGGCTTGGAGTCAAAAAAATGACTGTTTAACGCCGACTTTGAAACTAAAACGGCGTGTCATTCAGGATAAATATACCCGTGTGATTCAGGAACTTTTATCAGCAGACTCATCAAATTGAGCTTTAAGGTGGTGGTGTCCATAGCGCCAGTAAAGCCAGCCTCCAATTGTGGCAAGTAGTATCAATACAAACAACAACCCCCAAATACCAAATTCATGTAAAATTTTCATAGCAGCCAAGCCGAGGAAATGCCCCGCCGAGTAAATAACACATGCCCAAGTGATGCAATTGATGATTTGCAGTAAGAAAAAACGTTTGAATGAAATCGAAGACGTGCCAAAAAGAATCGCAGCGGCAAGTCGTGTGCCATACAAATATTGAAATATAAAAATGGACCAGTGTGCATATTTATCAAGAATCACATTGGCTTTGGGCGCATGACGTTTGAGTGAAGGTATGGCGTTGATAATACGTTCCCCACGCCAACGTCCCAACCAGAAAAAGAACAAATGTCCAAGGAATGCACCGCATGCAGCCACAGCAATAACCATCCAAGTGTTGAGGATGCCTGCCGCAGCAAAAGCCGCTGCGATAATAAGAGCCGATTCGCCTTCAATGAAAGTCCAAAACAATACAGCCCAATAGCCATATTGTTCGACAAGATGTTGTACCCATTCCATGCAGCAAGTGTAGCGCATGCAGTTTGAACAGAAAGTGAAAAGTATGCTTATAGACAATGTCATGTGTTTTGCCTAGACTGCCTTGGGATATTTTTTAACTGATATTATGCACACGTCATTCCCGTGGTCTTTAAATCGGGAATTTAAAAAGCAAAAGAACCCTATGATTTCTTGGCATTGAACATGCTTATTTGAAGCATATTGATGTCACCCAATTTTCATAAGGTTCACATATGATTAGGGTTGTCCTTGAGTGCTTTGGCTCTTTACAAGAACCCCCAACATAAGCACTCGAGGATGACGCTGGTTTTTAGTGAAGTAAGTAACATTATTTTTTAATCTAAAATGTCATACTTTTTGTTTATGCTGTGCTTGAAATAATTTTATAAAAAAGGTGGTAAGTATGAACTTTGTATCAGAAGTGATTACAGATGATAAGAAATCTTTGTGTGCGGTGTTGTTGCAAACGCTGGTGAATGAATCGGATGCGATTGATACCGCAGTATTGGCAAGTCCTGATGGTTTGATGTTGGCAGGTACAGGTATTGATGATGAATTGGACGTGATGGCAGCCATGAGTGCTTCATTGATTTCCTTGGCAGATGCGTTGTCCTCTCGTTCTGAAGATGGACATTGTGATAAGGTGTTGAGTGAATCGAATGATGGAACCTTGGTGGTGTTGCATGCAGGTGGTTTGATTTTAACTGTATTGGGGAAAGCGCAAGCCAATATGGGGTTGGTGTTATCGGCGAGCCGAGATGCAGCTAAAAAAATTACACAAGCCATAGAGAAATCATGATGCCAAAGAAATCGGAAAATAAACACATAGAACCATCGTTTAAACATCTGGGTGTGTTACGTAAAGCTTTATCACAGGCCTATACAGGTGAGATTATTTATAAAACAAAAGGTGAAGAAGAAGGGCAAATCCATGTTACCGTGGGTGATTTGATCAATGATGAAGAAACGGTTAAGGCATTGAAAAAATTATTGACGAAATCAATTTCAAATTGTGAATTGATCACTGAACGTATTGAAGAAAAATTAGAAAGGCTTGCACCGCCCGTGGTTTTGACACGTGTGATGAATGATATTCATTGGGAACCTGAAACACTGGAACAACTGAAAGAAACATTTTCTAAATTACCGCCGATTGATGTAAAAATGATACCCTTGCACCGTTATGGTTATAGTGATGGTCTGACGTATTTGATGTTGTACCAAGAGGCTTTGAAAGATGAACATTTCACCACCGTCAAATTTTTCAATGAATGCCCACCTTATACCTCGCTCGAACAACAAATCAAAGTCTTGGTTTTGGGTTATTGTTTGGGACTCATTACCCCACATGTGGCGACTCATTCTGCAAAGGAAAAAGGAAAAGGAAAAAAACGTATGCGTCGTACAAATATAGCGAGTCGTATTTTGGATAAAATAAGAGGTATGTAATATCATGCTTTTTCAAGTTTTAAGTGCCTAACATTTGTTAAACAACGGTAGTTAGGCAGAGACTCACATTGATCAGTCATAGCTTCGCCAACTTTTTTGGGTTTCTCATGAAGTAATCCCCCGCCTCATTGGAAAACATCATTCTCTATTTAATGTTACACCGCCGAAAACCTCGAAGTATCATTCAATATGAACTTTATAAATCAAAGGGTTATAGACTCTTGTTTTTCAGGCGGATTGACTCTGCGAAATTGGTGCAGGTATGCTTGAAAAATAATATTTGAATTGCCAAAGGATTTCGTGATAGTTAAGCTGATGTAGTAGACTTGGTTTTTTCTATTTAAAATCAAGGTGTGCAAGCGTAATATTTTACCGACGATGAGAGGGGGGCATCTTAATCATGTCAGAAGACGAAGTGATATCTGATAAAAAGAAACCATCTTTTAAGCATTTGGGTATATTACGACAAGCTATATCCAAAGCACATACGGGTAATATTCGTTATGAGACAGTTGAAAACGAAGAAATAAAGATGAATATGCTTTTGGGTAATTTACTTAGTGACTCCATGACCGTTAACGGATTGAAGAATTTTCTAACGTTTCCATGCATTGGTTGCAAGTTTACTGTGGAATGTGCAGAGGTGAATTCAGATGACGTGGCATTCAATGTCGATAACACATTAAACATTCAATGTAGTGGTGATGATTCGCAAGAAGCCGCCGCACCACCCATTGTGTTGACGCGTGTATTGAACACCATTCACTGGGAAGATGAAGTATTGATACAGCTTAAAGAAAGTTTTAGCCAGCTTCCTCCTGTTGATGTAAAAATGGTGCCAATGCATCATTATGGTTACAATGATACCCTAACTTACCTAACCTTATATCAAGCTTCATTGAAAGATAAGGGTTTTACGTTGGCGAACTTCTTCGATGAACGTCCAAGCTATATTTCATTGGAACAGCAGGTTAAAGTCTTGGTCTTGGGTTATTGCTTGGATTTAATTAAGCCGAAAGCTGCCACAAAGAAAACACAAAAGAAAAACAGTCGTCGCTTGGGTATAGTAAATCGCATTTTAAATAAAATACGGGAGATTTAGTTATGGCAAAAGACATTACAAAAATTCTTGTTACAGGTCCTTTTGCAGCGGGAAAAACCACCTTGATTCGTTTTGTTTCTTCCGAACAATTATTAAGCAAAGATGTAAAAGCTACAGATGGACTCGCAAGATTTAAGGCGATGACGACTGTAGGCTTGGATTTTGGTATTTTGCATGTGGATGAAACTTTGGATGTTCACTTGTTTGGTACGCCTGGGCAATCTCGTTTTAATTTTATGTGGAAAGTGCTTTCTCGTGGTGCATTGGGAACTATTTTTTTGGTGGATTCGAGCAGTCAACGTGCCATTGATGAAGGTAAAAAAATGTATCAATACTATCGAAATAAAGCGGATACACCGATTATTATTGGTGCCACACATCGAGATAAAGAAGGTGCGCACGATTTAGATACTTTGGCTGACGAGCTGGGAGCAGAGAATGCCAATATTATTCCTTGTGATCCACGTGAAAAAGAAGACTCCAAAACATTGGTTTTAGCCCTATTGCAAGAGGTTATTGAGAGTGAGGTGGGTGGTGAGCAAGAAGAATGGGTCGATGATTTTGAATTGATGTAAAAATAGATTCGCTTTAGTATCCGCCAAAATTTAAGAAACGAGGTGTTTCATGGCTTTTGTTGTTACCCAACTTTGTAAAGATTGTGTCGATACGGCATGTGTTGCGGTGTGTCCTGTAGATTGTTTTTATCAACCCAAGGATGTGACCGAAGAAACACCCAATATGCTATTGATTTCTCCTGATGAGTGCATTGATTGTGCCGTTTGTGAGCCTGAATGCCCTTGGGAAGCGATTTATCCTGAAGAAGATGTCCCCGAAGTCTTTGAATCTGATATTGCCCTGAATGAGCTTTGCGATACAGAGCGCGATAAGTTTGATTTGGCAGAAGTGGAAGAAGATACGCCACCCAGTGCAGAACAAGTGGCTGAGAATAAGGCTAAATACGGTCTTTAAGATTGATCCGATATGTGTGAAAGGTAGGGTGTTTACTCTGCCTTTTTTATTTTAATATGATGAGAACCAAACCAATGACTTCAAAACCTTATATCACAGGCATGAATCACAGTGCTTTGGTGAGCTTATGTCATGCTGCGGGTGTCAAACCCATCCATGCAGACACACTCAATGCGTATATTTTCCGCCGTGGTATCACCGATTGGTATGCCATGCCTGAATTACCACAAGCCTTGCGAGATTATTTGGATGTGTCGGTGGATGTTTTAACCCCTGATGTGGTGGCCAATCAACAAGCCGAAGATGGTACACGAAAAATGTTGATGCGCATGCCCGATGGTAAGGATATTGAAAGTGTGTTGATTCCTACCGCAGGGCGTTTAACCCAGTGTGTTTCCACCCAAGTGGGTTGTGCCATTGGCTGTGAATTTTGTTTGACTGCCACCGCAGGTTTAACGCGCAATTTGAGTACAGCAGAAATCATGTCCCAAGTGTTTACGGCACGCCATATCATGGGTGAACCTGTGCGCAATGTGGTGTTGATGGGCATGGGTGAACCCCTGCATAATTATGATGCGGTGGCTGATTTTGTGCGTTTGATTACCGATCCACAGGGTATGGCACTTTCTCCTCGCCGTGTGACCTTATCCACAGCAGGGCTTGTGCCTGCGATTTATCGTTTGATTGAGGATCAACTGCCGTGTTCTTTGGCGGTGTCACTCAATGCTACCACCGATGCTATGCGCAGCAGTATCATGCCCATTAATCAAAAATACCCTTTGGCAGATTTATTGGAAGTCATGCGTTGTTATGTACAACAACATGGGCGCAAACGCATATTGATTGAATATGTCTTATTGGGTGGTGTGAATGACAGCTTGGATGATGCCAAACGCTTGGTGAATTTACTGGATGGGTTAGCCACGACCGTCAATTTACTTCCGTTCAATGCCTTTGAAGGAAGCAAGTTTCAACGCCCTGAACGCTCGCATGTTGAAGCTTTTCGCGCTGAATTATCCAAGGCTGGCTTTGTGGCAGTGGTGAGAGAATCACGCGGGCGTGATATTTCAGCTGCATGTGGACAACTGAAAACCGAAGTGACAGCACGCCGCCGTAAGCAAGCAGGGCTATCATGACAGCGATAGATATGTCCCAATGCCAATGTATTGCCATCATGCCACCGAATTGGTTGGGCGATGTAGCCATGGCACAACCTGCACTCTATGCCTGCGCCCAAGCCAACCCTGATGCAGAGATTCGTATGTATGGTCGCCCTTGGCTGAAAGATTTATTGCCCTTTTTGAATTTGGGGAAACAAGCCAGTTATCATGAGATATTTGATGAATCAGCCGATATGGTGATGGTTTTTCCCAATAGTTTTCGTTCCGCATGGCAAGCGTTTCGTTCACGCACGCCCATTCGCGTGGGCTTTCAAAAAGAGGCACGCGGATTTTTGTTAAGCCATGCTTATCAACCTCATATTGATGTGATGACCCAGCACCATCGAGGATATTTTTTAGATTTGGTCGAGCAAGCAGGCATATCTGTTTTGCAGCGTGACGTGGAACTTGTGGCGCATTCGCAAGATGTTCAGGCAGGTATCGCCTTGATGCAACAACATGGTTTGGATGCAAATCGTGTGATTTGCATTGCACCAGGGGCGCATTTTGGCGGTGCAAAACGCTACCCCAGTGAATCCTATGCTGCGGTGATTCAATGGTTGGGAAAGCAAGGTTGGCAGCCCTTGATGTTAGGTATAGATAATGAACGCGGTGTGGCAGAGGATTGTTTGAAACACTTGCCAGATGAGATAAACCATTGGAATGCCGCAGGTGAAACCTCCATGCGCGAAGCGCTGCAATTGGTGTCTGCATGCCGTTTGATGTTGTGCAATGATTCGGGTTTGATGCACATTGCTGCAGGCATGAATAAACCCACCGTGGGTATTTTTGGTGCAACACTGCCCGATAGAACTGCACCTTCGGGAAAATATGTGAAAGTCTTGTATGAACCTGCGGTGTGCAGCCCATGTTTGCAACGTGAATGCACCACCTTAGGTCAGCCTTGTATGGGTAATATTTTGCCTGAAATGGTGTTGGCAAGTTGCTTGGATTTATTGAATCCATGAAAGTTCTTTTTATCAAATTATCGGCATTTGGTGATTTGATTCATTGTTTGCCCGCCTTGGATGATGTGTTGGCGCGGGATGATGTGCAGGAAGTCCATTGGTTGGTGGATGAACGCTTTGCTTTTGTCACGGATGTGTTTCCCGAATCTGTGGTGATTCATCGTGTGGCATTAAAAGGTGAACACCCGATTGCTGCTGCATGGAAGGTGATTCAAGAACTGAGACATGAACACTTTGATGTAGTGATTGATTTGCAAAGTCTCATCAAATCATCGTTATTGGCAGCCGCAACAGGTGCTAAAGTTTATGGTTTTGATGCGCGTGAAGTGCGTGAAAAACCTGCAACATGGTTGCAAAAAAGAACCTATTTTCATGCGGATGAACGGCATGTGGTACAAAAATATCGACATGTTGCTGCTATGCCTTGGCAACCCTCATCTTATGCTGAAAACCCCTTGGCATACCAAACACCATGGATTCAGCACGAATTAAAGCACACCTCTTTTCCAACTTTTCCTGATAAACCGTGGGTCGTGTTAAGCCTTGGCGGTTCATGGCAAACCAAAGAACTTCCCAATGATACATGGCAAGCTGTGGCAGAAGGTATCGCAGAAAAAGGCTGGCATGGGGTGATGTGTTGGGGTAACGATGAAGAACATGCCAAAGCCAAGGACATTGCTGAGCATGTGCCGCTAAGCGTGCTTAAAGAACGCCTAGATATAGCTTCGTTGTGTAGTTTGTTAAAACAAGCCAAAGCATTGGTGGCAACCGATACAGGCGTGTTGCATCTTGCCGCAGCTTTAGGGACACCCACAGTGAGTTTTTGGGGTGCATCGGCTTCATGGCGTTCAGGACCCTTGGGACACAAGCATCAGTTTGTAGAGTCTTCACCAATATGTGGGCCATGCTTTAAGCGTCAATGTGCAAATTTCGTCTGTATGGATATGATTTGTGCCGATGAAATTTTGCGCTGTCTGAAAGATATGGACTGAGGAAACAACGTGGATAAAAAGGAAGTGATCACATGGGAATCCATATCCCATTTGAATGGGAAACTATTTTGACTCAATCAACTCAACATACAAACACTCAACATTGCTGCGACCTTTGTGGTGGTTCTAATTTTGAAATTATTTCTGAATATGACCGCCATAACAAACCTTTGAACACTGGATTATGCCAAAGTTGCGGATTGGTGATGCATGTTCCGATGCCCAGTGAAGATGAAATTTCAGCCTATTATGCCAAGGATTATCGACGTGATTATCATGGTGAAAACAAGCCTTCACCACGCCGCATTATGCGCGCATGGAACAATGGACAACGTATTCTTAAACAAATCAAACCACTTATTTCACAACCCTGTAAGGTTTTTGAAGTGGGCGCAGGCATTGGCTGCACGGTCAAATCCTTTGAAGAAGCAGGTTTTGATGCCTCAGGCATTGAGCCCAACGCTGATTTCAATCGTTACACCCAAGGTGTGTTGCATGCGCATGTGGACAACGTCAATTTATATGATTTAAGGGCAGATCAATCGTGTGATGTTGTGTTGTTGATTCATGTGATTGAACATTTTGTATCCCCCAAACGCGCCCTTACGCATATGCGTGGATTTATCAAAAATGATGGTTTATTGTATGTTGAATGTCCCAATGTTGCTGCTCCCTTTGCTACTTTCGGGCGTTTATTTCACTTTGCCCATACTTATAACTTTACGCACAATACCTTGATTCATTTAGCTAAAATTGCAGGTTTTGATGTGGTGAAAAGCTTTACGGATGAAGGTAATCCAGATATTCAAATTCTTTTCAAAAAAACGGCTGTACCAGAGAATATTGAAAAGGATGAGCAAGAAGCCAAGTACTGTCATGATGCTATTTTTCGTTATAATTGGCTTACCTACAACTTACGCGCCGATTATTTATTGCGCCGCATCATCAAACTTAAATCTTATGTCAAAGAATACATGCAAGCGGGTCATTTTGTGAAAGAACTAGAAGATCGTTTTAAACCATGATTTTAGTTATCGGTGATATTATTGTGGATGAATTTGTGATGGGTGATGTATCACGGATTTCACCTGAAGCTCCTGTGCCTGTGGTGCATGTATCATCAGTCGATCGCAAGCTCGGTGGTTCTGCCAATGTAATTCGTAATCTTCATGCCATCGAGCAATCATCTGCTATGTTTGGTGTGGTGGGTGAGGATGAAGCGGGAGCTTGGGTTCATCAACGCTTGGCAGTATTGGATGCGGAACATACGGGTGTCTTGACCAAAGAAAACGGGCGACCCACTGCCATTAAAACCCGTGTGATTGCGCGCCATCAACAATTGCTTCGTTATGATCGGGAGTGGGTCAAACCCTTGCATTCAGATACACAACAGGCGTTATTGAAGAAGATGCAAGCTAAATTGCATGATGCGAAAGCTGTAATTTTATCGGATTATGCCAAGGGAGTATTAACCCCTGAATTTTTAACCCAGCTTATTCCGATGTTTGCTGATAAAATTATTGCCATTGATCCCAAACCAAGCCATACCCAAGCTTATAAGGGTGCAACATTTATCACACCCAACTTGAGTGAAGCAGCTGCCATGTCAGGCATGGATATCATCAATGATGATAAGCATGTTGAAACCATGGCACGTCAACTACATGCCGATTTACAATTGAAATATATCTTGATCACACGCTCGGAACGCGGCATGACGCTATTTGATGGCGCACACTGTCATCATATTCCAACGGCTGCCCGTGATGTGTTTGATGTCACAGGGGCAGGAGATACCGTTATCGCGGTGTTTACATCTTGCCTTGTACGTGGTGATTCACCGTTGAATGCTGCGAGAATTGCCAACCAAGCCGCAGGTGTGGTGGTGGGTAAAGTTGGGACGGCAACAGCCTCGTGGCAGGAAATTCAAGCCTATGCAATGAATCTTTAACGACCCATCAACACCCTTGCGACTGGGATCGCGTTTTTCGGATCGTAGGAAATCATAAGATTGTCTTCCAAATGTATGATGAAAAAGTGAGTGTTTTACTTGGTTTTTCAAAAATGATTTTGTATGTAGATCAACTGCAAAACATGAAAGTTCCCAATTCAAGAACTTGGAAATGGCAGTCAATCCATTCATGATTTACGATATTATGGTGTTTATTTGGACTTATGTTTGGACATATACTGAAGAATATGGGTGATCCCTGATTGAAAATTGGAATATTGTAAAACAGGTAAAAGTTCATGGTGTAGCTGTTGGTTGCAGATACGCTTGTTATCGCCGAAAAAAGATAAAACCGTGGCAGAAAGTTGCACCTTGCCTTCTTCAGGTGTGAGTATGATGGGAGCAGGTGCACCGATCATGGCAGCGACTTGTTGTACATATTGATGGTGTGGTAGAGGTAAATCATCGGCAACATTAAGGATTCTACCAGCACGGGGCTGATGCATGGCTGCCATCAGTGTGCGGACAATATCATCAACATGAACACGGCTTGAGTAATGTTCAGGTTGCCAAGCGATAGCTTTGTAATCTCCTGCCATTAAGCGCGGGATGATATTTCGCTCTTGCCCATAAATGCCTGCCAAACGAAAGACTTCAGCGGGTAAACCACTTTCTAACCAAAATTTTTCTGCCAATAAACGTTGTTTTCCACGCTCACTTTGTGGTTGACAGGTGCTGTTTTCATTCACCCATGCCCCTTTGGCATCACCATACACACCTGTGGTGGATAAATAAGCGACCCACTGTAATGATGTCAATTTCGGTGTAAGTATGGGTATAAAATGGAATTGTGAAGCAAACATACTTTCACCTTTACGCGTCAATGGAATGGAATCAATGAGGTGGGTGATTTGTTGAAGAAGGTGATGAGGTAGCTTGTCAGGGCTTTGGCAAACAAGGGCTGGAATTCCTAGGTCTTGTAGTTCCTCTGCATGGTCTTTGCTGCGTGTGCATGCTAAAATTTGCATATTTTCTGCCAAACAAGCTTGTGCAATTTTTTTTCCTACATAACCACAACCAAGAATCAATATGTATTGTTTCTTCATGTGTGATCCATGGGAGCTTGATAATCATCAGGTTTCTTCACGGTTAACGGTTGCTGAAAAAGTGCACGCATGACACATTCACCCACACTCTTTTTTTCAATAGATGCATGGAATGTATGGTCAATGGCAAGCCATCGTTGGGCAATATCATCACTTAAGCCTTCTTCACGAATGGATTTTTTAAGATAAATAGTACGAATATCGGACATCTCCTTGGTGATGAACATATGCATATGTATAAAGGCAGGGGGTTGACCTGCATAATGATTTTCACCGCCAAAGGCTGCGACCATAAATTCGGTTTGTTTTTCAATCAGTTCTCGTTTAGATCGGTGATGAAAAAATCCAACCAAGTAAGTATCGTTATAAATGGCATCATAAAACCGTTGATGCACAGCCAAAATCTTTTCAGTACCACCAATATCATCCAAAAGGTGGGTTTTTTGGGTCATAGCAATGGTCTTCTTTTGGGTTAGCCTCGGGTTTTCTTGCATTACCCGTTGCATAATATCAGCCACAGCATCAAATGTTTTTTGCCAAGCTTCTTGATGTGAAGCTGTGAAATATTCGGCCAATAATTCTTGTAAGGCATTCAATAAGGCTTGGCGAAATGCTGTGAAATGCTGAATTTCAGCACCATAACCCACGTGACGCAGTGCCATGGCTTCAATGGCTGAGGATATTTTATCCAAATAACGAATATTTTTTAACGTTGCCATGGTGTTGGCAAACTTACGATGAAGCATCATGACATCACCATCCAACACATCCGCCAATTCAGGGTTTAGGTGGAAAAGATGGGTGAAAAAACAGGTGCTTAAAGCATTCATTTTTTTTTGTTTTTCAAGCTGATTAAGGTTTTCTCGAATCAGATTCTGATAGGTGTAATCGGGCATAATATGGTACTCCTAAGTTAGGTTTACTCTTGATATTTTGGAGAGGATGATTTGATATCCTCCCCAGTCTCAAGGACGAGGAGTCCTTGGGCTGGTATACTAATTTATACTATAGTCGTTTAAGTATGAATACTACATTATGTTGCTGTCACCCTCGAATGCTTGTGTCGAGGGTCTATTGATAGATTCCAGACACAAGCACTCTGGAATGACGGTGGTTTAATACTTGAATCACTATATACCTTGCTTTCTTTACCACCATATTCTCCATATTTTAATTCTATTGAAAACTATTGGGCTGTCATGAAATAGTATATTAGAAAAATAGGTGATAAATTTGGGGATATAAATGATGCGATTGCCCTGTGTCCTTGGTATGAATGGACTGACATTGACACGAAAATTCAGACTGTGGGAAGAAGGTAACAGGGCAATCGCATTAAAATCAAGCTCGGTCTAAGAGTAACAACGCCATATAATCATTATCCCACCCCGCTTTAAGTCGCCTGTTTTTAATGCCTATTTTTGAGGATTTATCTGCTTTAATTAAGTTCAATGCAATATGCCGAACCTCTGCCATATTTGCCGCACTATTTTCTTTTCGAGCACGGTTGGAATCTTCATCAAAAGCATAATCAAGAACCCAATGTAACTTGTTTTCAATCTCCCAATGAGATCGCACAATCTGACCAAGACGTTTGGGGTATTCAGCATCCAAACTACAGATGAAGTAAGGCGTCTCTTCACTTTCTTTTCCATTGCATTCTCGCTTAGCGGTGACTGCAACAATACTGCGCAACCCTCTCTATGCGGGGTGTCGTTCTTTGAGGCAATCAATGTCAGATGATGCGCGAACAGACCGTTTTTCTATCCGTCCGTGCCCACGATCAATGCTCTCAAACCCTATTTCTGGTGAGGTCTTTTTGGATTCAAAAAACAATGCTACAGCCTTATGCAACAACCCCTAATTTCATTTAAGAGTCAACATATAATCAGCATTTCGTTCGATAATATCATTGGCAACTTTGCTCTGACATACCATCGCATCCAGTGTCACAAGAGCACCAGTAATATCGAGTTGCATCAACAATTTTGGGATCGCTGTAATCTCATTGGGTTTATCATCAACGCGCTGCTGCCCCAGCACAAGTTGATTCGATGAAGACCATGCACTGACCATATAAATGGCAGCTTTATTCGATGCAGTATCCATGCTTCTGCGTAAATATTTTCCATCGATACTAATGATTTCATCACCGTTAAGTTCGCATAAATATGTCACCCAGTGGCTAATACATCGGCTAAATTCTTCAATATCAATCACCGAAAAAACATAGCCAAAAGTATCGTGCGAAAGGATCCCATTTTCAGTGATAACACCTTGGTAAACCATGCTTCTTTTGCCTTACCGAAGGTCTCAATAGAAACCCAGCTATCAGCTCCACAAATCGATGCGCAAAGCGTGATAAAAAATATATCTTTAAGGTGTGTTGCTTTCGCCTGTTCATGCGAGGGTCAACAATGGTTGAAAAATGCTTGATAATGGATGAAGTTGCTGTCTTTTTTGTCATAGTAGCATAATTATAACATGGGATATATACAGTTAAATAATTGATTTATATGCTTATTTGTAGTAGAATCTATGCTAAAGTCTTAATGCGATTGCCCTGCTAAAGGTAAGGAATCCTGTTGTATTTTGGGGTTAAGTGTGCATGTATTGGCATATGTTCAGCAAGCATGTTTGGATGTTGGTATGGATACTTTTTTGAATAAACGGATTGAACCGAAAACTTTGGCTGTTCACACTCAGACGTTATTGTTAGGCAGTGCCGCATAAGCTTGTGCAACTTGTTCAGGTTCACATATTAACAAAATATTGCAAGCGGATTGCTGGGCATGTTGTAAGGCATCTATAATATTTTCACCCGCACCACGCATACATAGATCATCACTCCATATATTCCCTTGAAAGCCAAATTTTTCACGCAAAACATCATGCAACCAGTAGGGTGAAAATGTTGCAATATCATTGGATACTTGCTTGTAAATCACATGTGCACTCATGATATGTTGCATCCCTTGCTTTGCGACTTGTTTAAAAATATCAGCTTCTTGTAAGAGCGTTGCTAGGTCTTTATCTACTGTTGGAACAGCTACATGTGAATCTGCATTGGCGCGCCCATGACCTGGAAAATGTTTACCCACAGGCTCAATATGGGATTTCTTGAAGCCACGCACACAAGCCGAAGCCAAAGCAACAATCGTATCTTTATCATGACTCAATGCGCGTTGACCGATAATGCTATGGCCTTGCGCATGGAAAACATCCAATACAGGTGCGCAATTGTGTGTAAATCCCATATCTGCTAGATATTTCCCCGTATGATATGCATCATCATAAATGGTTTGAATGGCTTTTTCAGGATGTTTTTCAAATAAAGTACCATAACTTGCGGCATGAGGGCGCTGGTTGAAAGGCGCAAAGGGCATGCGATGGACACGTCCGCCTTCCTCATCAATCGCAGCCCAAGTAGTTTGCCCTGTTTGTTGGCGAACATCATCCAACAACGCAGTGATTTGAAGCTTATTGTGACAGTTTCGTGAAAATAGCATCACACCTTGGGGTGGGGAATGATGCAAATAATGCCGTTCTTTTGAAGTCAGTGTATAGCCGCCCAAACCAATCATCCATGTTGAGGGTGTCATGCTTGTATGCCTGTTTTTGTTTGTTTAACTTGTGATCTTTGAGCTTGTAACTGCTTGGTTTTACCTGCTTCTTTTTCTTCAAGCTTTCGTTTTTTTGCTGCTTGCATGGACATGCCAATGTGATTTTCACCACGTTCTTTTGCCAAGCGCGTTTGTTTCTCACGTTCTTGTAAGCACTTTCGTTTTTCATCACTTAATGAGTCATAACAACGTGCACAACAAATCCCTTCTTCATAATATTCTGATTGCTGGTCTTTTTCTGTTAATGGCCAACGACAACCATGACATAAGCTATATTTCCCTTCTTGTAAGCCATGTTTGACCGATACACGTTCATCAAAAACAAAACATTCACCTTTCCACAAGCTTTCTTCTTCGGGAATTTCTTCTAAATATTTAAGAATGCCACCTTTAAGGTGATACACTTCTTCATAACCTTGTTGCAACATAAATGCCGAAGCTTTTTCACAGCGAATGCCACCAGTACAAAACATGGCAACCTTTTTATGTGTTTGAGTATCACAGTGCTGGGCAACATAAGCAGGGAATTCACGAAAAGTTTTGGTATTGGGGTCCAGTGCGCCTTTGAAAGTGCCAATCTCATATTCATAATCATTACGGGTGTCCAAAAGCAAGACTTCAGGGTCAGAAATTACTGCATTCCAATCTTTGGGGTTAACATAGGTTCCCACACACACATTTGGATCAATACCTTCAATACCCAATGTCACAATTTCTTTTTTAAGCTTCACCTTCATGCGATAAAATGGCGGCTCATTGGCAATAGATTCTTTGTATTGCAGTTTTTTAAGCCGTTCATCTGCATGTAAGTGGGCTAACAAAGTGTCAATGCTTTGACGTGATCCTGCAACGGTTCCATTGATGCCTTCCTGCGCCAATAACAATGAACCTTTGATGTTGTATTTATCACAAAAATTTTGCAAGGGTTGACGCATTTCTTGGTAATTTTTGAGTGTGGAAAAGTGATAAAGTGCTGCAACAATGATGGGCATGATTTGAACCTCAATGGGGGAGATGAAAAGCGCAGACATAACGACCTAGGTATCATATGTAAAGAATTTTTGAGAGCTTTAAATGTTCGTTGCTGATAGATGGTAGACTATCGGAATCGTCCCAGCATTGAAAAAAAACAAGCTCCGCGATAAGTTGCCATGACTTTTAAAACAGTCAGGAGAGAATTTCCATGAGTATTGAAGATCAAATAGCAGGTTTTCGCACCCGCGCAGAAGATTATGGCAAGCGTTTGGATGCGTTGCGGAGGTCGCTTTGACATTGATGATAAAAAAGAAGAACTGATTGAACTTGCCGCACGCATTGAAGATTCAACCTTGTGGGATGATCCTGCTAAAGCACAAGAGATCATGCAGCAAAAGGCAAGGCTTGAACAAGCAGTGAAGAAACATACCGATGCATCATCAAATTTGGAAGAATCCAGCATGTTTTTTGAAATGGGCATGGAAGAAGATGATCAAGATTCACAGATGGAAGCGGTGATGCTGTTGGATACTGTGCAAGCAGCCATTGAGGGCTTGGAATTGGCACAGATGTTGGGTGGTGAAACCGATATGGAATCCGCTTTTTTGGACATCAATGCGGGTTCAGGTGGTACAGAAGCACAAGACTGGGCGGAAATGATTTTGCGTATGTATTTGCGTTGGGCGGAACGTAAAGGTTTTAAAACGGAAATGCTTGAATGTACGGCTGGTGAAGAAGCAGGCATTAAATCAGCCACCATTTCGATCAAAGGTGAATATGCTTATGGCTTTTTAAAAGCAGAAATTGGGGTACATCGTTTGGTGCGGAAATCACCGTTTGATTCAGGCAACCGTCGTCATACATCCTTCGCATCGGTGTTTGCCTTTCCCGATATTGAACGCGAGATTGAAATTGATATCAATCCTGCCGATGTGCGTGTGGATACCTACCGTGCCTCGGGTGCAGGTGGTCAGCATATCAATAAAACCGATTCGGCAGTGCGGATGACGCATGAACCCACGGGTGTGGTGGTACAATGTCAAAATGACCGTTCCCAACATAAAAACCGTGACGCATGTTGGAAAATGCTAAAAGCACGTCTTTATGAGCGTGAAATGGAGGAGCGTCAGGCAGAAAAGCAAGGTTTGGAAGATACCAAAACCGATATTGGTTGGGGTCATCAAATTCGCTCCTATGTTTTGGATCAATCACGCATCAAAGATTTGCGTACAGGCATGGAAACAGGCAATACTGGTTCATTTTTGGATGGTGATATTGATGCTTTTATTGCGGCCAAATTGATGGGCGTGACACGCGATGGTGAAGCTGAATAATTGAAGCAGTTAAGAGCTATTGATATTTATCCATCGTTGTTTTGCAGCGGTGGTGATGGATGGCTATGCTGCGCCACCCTTGAAACATAATAATTGGTATATATTTGGAGACTCTCGTCATGATAGATCGCACTTACTGTGGTGATTTTCGTAGTACACATCTTAGGCAACAGGTTCGCTTGAATGGTTGGGTTGAAACCAACCGCGATCACGGTGGTGTGATTTTTTTAGATGTACGTGACCGTTCGGGCATCGTGCAAGTGGTGGCTCACCCCGATACCCCTGACATGCATGCTTTGGCGCACTCCATGCGTCAGCAGAATGTGATTGAAGTGATTGGTGAGGTAATACCGCGTGATGCAGATGCTATGAATCCCAAGCTTCCAACGGGTGAGATTGAAATTAAGATTTCAAGCCTTGTCTTGTTAAACAAGGCTGAAACACCACCGTTTGCCATTGAAGATGATTGCAATACAGGTGAGCAGAATCGCCTTGAATACCGTTATTTGGATTTGCGGCGCCCTGTGATGCAAAAGAATTTGATGTTGCGTCATAAAGTCACCCATGCAGCGCGTAACTATTTGGATAGCCAAGATTTTTTGGATGTTGAAACGCCTATTTTGAACAAATCCACGCCTGAAGGTGCGCGTGATTACTTGGTGCCATCGCGTGTGTACCCTGGTTCTTTTTATGCTTTACCACAAAGTCCGCAACTGTTTAAGCAATTGTTGATGGTGGCAGGTGTGGATAGGTATTATCAAATTGCACGGTGCTTCCGCGATGAAGATTTGCGCGCCGATAGGCAGCCTGAATTTACGCAGGTTGATTTGGAAATGTCGTTTGTGAATCAAGATGAGATTATGGCTGTGGCAGAAGGTTTGATTTCATCCATGTTTGAAGCGGGCATGGGCAAAGCACCTGATGCACCATTTCCGCGCATGACCTATGCTGAAGCGATGGATAAGTATGGTTTGGATAGACCTGATGTGCGTTTTGGTTTGGAACATATTGATGTGACGGACTTGATGAAGTCAGTGGATTTCAAAGTATTTAGTAACCCTGCTAATAATGGCGGCTTGGTGAAAGTGATTTGTGTGCCGAATGGCAATGCTTTGTTAAGCCGTAAGAAAATTGATAACTATACCAAGTTTGTATCCATTTATGGTGCGAAAGGCTTGGCATATATCAAAGTGAATGATAAAGATGACATTCCAGCAGGTTTGCAATCACCGATTGTAAAAAACCTATCAGAAGATGTTTTGAAAGCTTTGATTGAGCGCACACAAGCTGAAAATGGTGATTTATTGTTCTTTGGTGCGGATACAAAAGATGTCGTAAACAATGCTTTGGGTTATTTGCGCGTCGAATTGGGCAAAGATTTGGGGCTGTTTGATAAGCATAACAATCAATTTGTTTGGGTCGTGGATTTCCCCATGTTTGAATGGGATGCAGAAAACAAACGTCCGCAAGCTTTGCATCACCCCTTTACAGCACCTTATCCAGAAGATTTGGATAAACTTGAAACAGCACCGCTTGACATGCGTTCGCAAGCCTATGATTTGGTTTGGAACGGCACTGAAATTGGCGGTGGTTCGATTCGTATTCATGATGCCAAAATACAAGCTCGTGTATTGAAAGCATTGAATATTTCTGATGAAGAAGCCCATGATAAATTTGGTTTCCTATTGAATGCATTGAAATATGGTGCGCCGCCGCATGGTGGTTTGGCATTTGGATTGGATCGCGTACTGAGTTTAATGGTCAATGCCGAATCCATTCGTGATGTGATTGCCTTTCCGAAGACACAGCGTGCAGCAGACCCGATGGCAAATTCACCTTCGGAAGTGGGTGATATGCAATGGAAAGAGCTGGGCTTGCGTAAGCGTCGCACAGTGAGTGATGTCACCAGCGATTGACAGTCAGGAAATGGGAGATAATGCTTTAGCCATGAATCAATGGATTGCTTTTATCATGTGTATGGGTTTGGTGGCTTGTGCAACCAAACCCCCCATTCAAGAAATGGCAGAAGCACGTTCATCTGTGCATATAGCAGAACAACAGGCTCAAGCGTTAGGTTTAAAACCAGTTGCGTTGCAAAGTGCTGAACGAGCGTTACAAGCAGCGGCACAAGCCATTCAACATAAACAGTATAAACATGCGCGTACCGAAGCATTAAAAGCCAAGCGTCATGCACAACGTGCAGTCAGAGTTTTACAAAAAAACAAACCGTGATGTGATGGGTAGAAAATTGTTTGAGTCACATCCAATGAATAAAAGAGGTCTTACAATGGCATTTGATCATATTACACTTCCCGAATCGGGAGAAAAAATCAGCATGGGTGAAGATGGTATATTGAATGTACCCAATGAACCGATTGTGACGTTTATTGAAGGTGATGGCATTGGCCCTGATATTTGGGCTGCAACGCGCAATATGTTGGATGCTGCGGTTGAAAAAGCTTATGCAGGGGAACGAAAGCTGGCTTGGATGGAAGTATTCGCTGGTGAAAAGGCGTGGAATCTTTACGGGCAAGGCGATGATGCTTGGTTACCCGATGAAACTTTGGCAGCATTCAAAGAATACTTGATTGGTTTGAAAGGTCCTTTAACCACGCCAATTGGTGAAGGTTTTACATCATTGAATGTGGCTTTGCGTCAAAAATTGGATTTATATACTTGTCTTCGTCCTGTGAAATATTTTGAGGGTGTGCCTTCGCCTGTAAAACGTCCACAAGATGTGGATATGGCTATTTTTCGTGAAAACTCAGAAGATATTTATGCGGGAATTGAATGGAAAGCAGGCTCGGATGATGTGAAAAAAGTCATCAAATTCTTGCAAGATGAAATGGGCGTGACGAAAATCCGTTTCCCTGAAACATCAGGCATTGGTATCAAACCTGTTTCCAGTGAAGGCACGAAACGTTTGGTGCGTGCAGCCATTCAATATGCGATTGAGCATGAACAAAAGTCCGTCACTTTGGTGCATAAAGGCAATATCATGAAGTATACGGAAGGCGGCTTCCGTAACTGGGGATATGAAGTTGCCAAAGAGGAATTTGGTGCTGTCGAAATCGGCGATGGTCCTTGGTGTGAACTGCCCAATGGTATCGTGATTAAAGATTGTATTGCAGATATTGCTTTGCAACAAGTGTTAACCCGTGCCACAGAATTTGATGTGATTGCCACCTTGAATTTGAATGGTGATTACTTATCAGATGCTTTGGCTGCGCAAGTCGGTGGTATTGGTATTGCACCAGGTGCGAATATTAACTATTTGACAGGTCATGCGATTTTTGAAGCTACGCACGGTACAGCTCCTAAATATGCAGGAAAGAATATGGTCAACCCATCATCTTTGACCCTTTCGGGTGCGATGATGTTGCGTCATATGGGTTGGGATGAAGCTGCTGATTTGGTGGAGAAAGGTATCACGGGTGCGATTATAGCGAAAACAGTCACCTATGATTTTGAACGCTTGATGGATGGTGCCATCAAACTATCCACCTCTGAATTTGCTGATGCAGTGATTGAACACATGGATGATGCGGCGATTTCAGATGAAGAAACAGGGCAATTTGATGATTTGGCGCATAAGTTTCAGGAAGAATTTGAAGCAGGTGCCGATAAAACATCAGAATTTGCACAGTCCGCTTTGGAAATAGCCCGTGAAAAATTGACGGCTGCGGGACATTTTACAGAAGAACAAGGGCAAAAGCTTAAAGTTTTTATGGAAAACGATTTTTCACGCATAGCCACAAGCATGAAAGATGATGCGAAAGAAAAACTGAATCCAGCACGTTTGGGAACAGGTGCGTTGTCTTCGATTGCTTCCTTGTTGCAAGCGGCGGGTTCTGCTATTTCAGGTATGGCAGAAAAAACAGAAGAATCATTGATTTGTCGTTCGGGTGATATTACCAGTGCGGGTCGCTTAACATGTAAATCTTGCAGGCATGTGTTGGAATTTAAAAAGACAGGGCGTATTCCGCCTTGTCCTGAATGCCATACCACTGAATTTAGCAAAGGTTATTAAGTCATAATATGATGGCATGAAAAAGGCGCGGCATTTGCCGCGCCTTTTTTATTTTTAGGCAGCTTCAAACCGTGAATTTAATCGAGTGAAGACAACCAACGCTCGGCATCCAAAGCCGCTTTACACCCTTCTCCAGCACTGGTAATGGCTTGGCGATAAACAGGGTCAGCGACATCACCTGCTGCAAACACACCATCCACAGAAGTTTGTGTGGTTTTACCACGAGTGGTTAAGTAACCCGCGCTATCCATATCCAATTGACCTTTTGCAAAGCCTGTATTGGGCGTGTGTCCAATAGCAATAAAAACACCATGTACTGAAATATCTTCAGTAGAACCATCGACCGTTGATTTCAAACGCATGCCTGTCACGCCTGAATCATCACCCAAGACTTCACCCAAGGTGCTGTCCCATTTGACTTCAATATTGTCTGTTGATAATAATTTATCTTGCATCACTTTTTCAGCACGCAAGGCATCACGGCGATGTACCAAAGTTACTTTAGAACAAATATTGGATAAATAAAGGGCTTCTTCCACCGCAGTATCACCACCACCAATCACCGCTACTTCCTGATTGCGATAAAAGAAACCATCACACGTGGCACAAGCAGATACACCACGTCCTGCAAAGGCTTCTTCACTGGGTAAACCCAAATAGCGCGCCGATGCACCCGTAGCAATAATCAAGGCATCACATGTATATTCACCTTCATCACCTTTTAAGTGAAATGGGCGACTGGATAAATCACTGCTGTTAATATGATCCCAAATCATTTCGGTACCAAAACGTTCAGCTTGGGCTTTGAAATCTTCCATCATTTCAGGGCCTTGAACGCCATCTTTATAGCCAGGGTAGTTATCAACATCCGTGGTGGTGGTCAATTGTCCACCAGGTTGAACCCCTTGGATAATCACAGGTTTTAAGTTTGCACGCGCTGCATAAATTGCAGCGGTGTAACCCGATGGTCCTGAACCTAGAATAATCAAATGATGGTGTTGTACATCGCTCATAAAAACGCCCCTTGCTATGCTAAAAAATGAAACTGCATGAAAAAATGTTGTGGCAAGATAGTCGGGCTTGTCTTGATTTTCAATTCAGCAAAAATACTTGCTGCATGATACGACTATTGAACTAATCTTGATCATCGCTCAAAACTTTTTCATCAGATGCCCAAAATAAATATGACATACCTAAAAAAACAGATAAATAATGCGGTGTTTTGACCAAAGGGCTTTGTGAGATATGACCGACTTTCATATTGCGATAGCGCATAGCGGCGAACATGGAAAGTGCGGGGGAATAGGTATAATGGATGGAACTTTGTAAAAATATAGAGTGAAGACCGCTACTGGCTTGATAACTTGGGCGTATGGGTGTGGCATAGCTATTGGGAACAGTGTAATAGCGATCATTGAACACTTGCGAGGTGAATGTGCTGCCGATACCAAGGTAGACATGACTGGAATTTGATAGGTTCGCATTCCATAAAAATTCAGGTTCAATCAACCAGCCAGCATTATGAAGGGATGTATCGATATTCCAGCGTAAAGGTAAGTGAAATTTAAGACCTTGATGGATTGTTTCTTTGATTTTCCAATTAAGTCGAGGTCCCAATTGAAAGGTAAAAGGTAGACTGGGCATGCCTTGACGAGCTTTATTGTTGCGGGAAACAGACAAACCTGCACCAAAAGATGCATCAATGCTCAAGCTGTCGATATCAAGTATTTTGGTGCGTATACCACCGCGATTGATATGAACACGTGGGCTGCGATAAATAAAGTAAGGTACAGGAAATGCGAGTTGATAACGTTCATTGCTACCCATGTATTGCGGAATGGAAGCCAATGCCAAAGCCCCCCCCACTTCCCATTTGGGCTTTATTTCAGATGCCCAAAGGGTTGAACCTAAACATGTGAGTGTTACAAAGATGATTGAAGATAAGGTGCGCTGCATGCGCGCACTATGTAGGGCATGATTTTGAATTCAAGAGAGGAAAACATGAATTGTTTTAAGGTCTTTTTGATGGTAAGTGTGTTGTTATTGGTGGCATGTGATCAGCAAAAAACATTGCCCAATGTTACGGATGCATCCTATTATCAAGATGTGTTGCTTTCTTTCGCAGTCGATGAGAAAGACCCCGCATTGTTACGCATGAGAAGGCTAGCACAGGACAAGCATCTGCTGCGTGTGGGTTTAAATACACAAACACCCCCATTTGTTATGGCAGATACAGATGGAAAATTTCATGGCTTAAGTGTGGATTACCTCCATCGTATCACAGAACTCACGGAGCAAGAGATTCAATGGATACCTTATCATCAGTTATCCACCTTACTGAAGGACTTGAAGCGGGGAAAAATTGATGTGGCAGCGGGAGGGATTACGGATACTCAAAGTCGCCGTGATCAAGGCATGTTGTTTGTGCCTGAACTGCGTCAGGATGAATTGGCAATATTGACTGGTTTTGCTAAAGATACGCAAGTTTCTAAAGAGTTATATGCTTTGATTGTTTTTTTTGTGTTGTCGCTGATGATTTATACGACTTTGAATTATCGCAAATTAAAGCATGAAGACATGACGCGCATGCATCGGTTTGCCACGGCATTTCATGAGACGGTTGCCGTGCATTATAGTCGTGATGCAAAAATACCTTGGCATAGTACAAGGGATAAATTGTTGGATGCATTCCAATTGATTAAAGGACCAGCTTTTCTATCATTGATTATTACCTTTGCAGTTGTGGATTATTTACGTGCAGATTATGAAGTAAAAAATATATCTGACTTGCAAAATAAGGTTGTGGTGACCAAAGCAGGTACGAACACGGTCAGGCTTTTGGAACAGGCTCCCGTGCAAGTCGATGAATTACGCGATGCCGTGATGTTATTTTTACAAGGCGATGCAGATGTGGTCGTACATGATGCCTCAATGTTGCGTCATTATGAACATATCGCACCACAAAATTTTCGTGTCATTCGTACAGGAAAAAACCTTTCCCATACAGGCTTTGTATTGCGTGATGCACAGCTTGCACTTGTTTTTCAAGAAGCCGTGGAGCACATGTTTATCATGGGTGAGTATGATATGTTGTTGTATGGTTATGCTTTAAAATAATGGCATGCCATAGCATGATGAGCATTCTTGGCTACAGCGTAAAATAAGTGTAAAAATAAAAAAATGATGAATATCGAGGTAGGTCGCTTGGGAACTCCCCCCAACTCTGGAGTGTTGGCAAGCTTTTCGCTTAACCCAAGATTTAACGTTGATATTCAGCACAATCTGCAACACTTGGGGGAAGCATGAGAAAAAACCGTAGTTTGAAAAATATGGTACTGGTTGAGCGTGCATTTCGTATGCGTCAAATGTGGCGAGTATTGCTCTTAACACTCTTAAGTGTGCTTATTTCAACGGTAGCATTGGCATTTTTCTATACTCACTTGCTTGAGCTTTTTTCAGGTGGCGATATGCCGCTTTATTTTGCCCCTGAAGAACTTCAAAGCATAACGCAAAATATTCCAGGTATGCAGGAAACCATGATCAAGTGGCTTTTGATTTTGGGAAGTATCAACGCGGTGATTACCATCATCGCCTCTGTTTTCATGACCTATAAGCTGGGTGGACCTTTGTATCGCTTGAAAGCTGATATGTACCGTATTGGTAAAGGGGACTTAAGCACACGCATCTATTTGAGGAAAGGTGATGAATATCAAGATGTGGCGAGTTCTATCAATGACTCGGTCACGCATTTACATGATGCGGTGCAAAGCATTCAAACACATGTCCATAAACTGAATAAGATTCAATTGAAAGGTCAAGAGCAAGCACATTTAGCACAGGTGATTGCTGATCTTGAATCGCAACTGGATTATTTTACCTTATCGAAATCATCGAAGTAAGAGCACATGAGAACACTTATTTTTTTAAGTATATGCTTGTATGTACTGCCCACAGGGGCATGGGCTGATGCTGAAGATGTGTATCAAAAGGCATTACTAGCCTTGCAACAAGACCAGCCCGATGATGTCATCAAGCTTGCGAATCGTTTACAGCGAGAGTTCCCCAATACAACGCAATCACACCAAGGTGATTATCTATTGGGGCGTGCTTGGGAACTAAAATACCAACCCAAGCAAGCTTTTCAGGCTTACCGCCAATTTTTAAAACATCGTTTAAACAGCGTACACCGTGTGGATGCACAATTAAAAGTGAGTTTGATTCGCAGTGGTCTCAAAGAAAAAAATCCTGATATTCTGAATCTGATGTTACAGGCACTCAATCAACGTGCTTTATCCCATGATGATGATGCTATTTCCTTGTTGAAAAGTCTGTTGCAAAGATATCCAGACAGTCGCTTGGCGGATGATGCTTTAAATATCATGGCGTATATGCAGTTGTTGGATGTGCATAATGTCGCAGCTGCAGAACAATCTTATCGAAAATTACTGAAAAATTACCCACGCTCTAACTATGTTGATAATGCGATGTATGGCATGGCTGTGGCTTTGGAAGATGCTAAACAGTGGCAGGCATCAAGACGTGCTTATCAAAAACTGAAAGAAAAACACATGTCCATGAATATGTTGGGCATAAGCTTTGCCAAAGATAATTATTTATCCCGCGTGTGGTTCAATAAGGCAAATTCTCGCTTGGAACATTTGAATCAGCGGCAAGAGATGGAAGAAAAAGGCACAGCATTTATTCAGAAGTATGGATTTATGTTGGGCATTGGGGATCGTATCGATGTGGATATGCCTGTGGGAAGTGAAGAGCATTACCAACCCTTGGCAAGTTGGAGTCAAAAACTTGGTTTACATCCGCAGTCGGTGACCCATTGGCTCACCCGTAATACAGATTGGCAATGGGAAACCCCTGACCGTTTGAAGGCACTGGTACAGGCAGGATATACACCTGTGATTGTGGATTGGTACTTTGGCGATCAAATTAGCCCGTCTTTTGTACGTCAACATCAAGCTGAATATCTCCGCCATATTCGTGAGCAATTGATTCCATTGATTCGTGACCTACCTGAAGTGTGGGTACTGCTTGAACCTGAGTTTAATAAACATGGTATTGAAAAATGGCAGCCTTGGGGAACTTTAAGTCGAGAGGTGGTGGATATGATCCACCAATCGGTGGCTGGTTCTCGGGTCGGTTTTGTGTTGGGAAATTGGACGGATACACAGGAATCTTCCTTGCTTGATGTGATGGGTGAGGCTGTACAACATTCTGATTTTGTGGGTTTTCAAGAGATGATGTCGAGCTTTGATGGACGTTCTGCGATGGATGCTGCTTGGAACCCTGTGGATCGAAGTTTACGTTTGGCATCGTTTCTTCAGCAAGCATTTCATAAGCCGATTTATTTGGCTTATTTGGCAGTCTCATCGCTTGGGGGATGGGAGAAAAAACAAGCGCGTATGATTGAACGGTTTCGTGATGCCATGCCTGAACTGGCTTATCATGGCGTGATTGGCGCATCTTATTTTGCACTTTTTGATGATCCCAAGCATGTCGGCTGGTTTGCAGAGGCAGAGAAAACATTGGGTTTGGCGGATAAATCAGGTGTCACTAAGCCAGCCTTAAAGGCGTGGCAATCTTGGGAGAGATTGCGCCAGAATCAAGATCACCATGCTCCATATTTATTGCAAGCAGCTTATGTCTCGGGGTTTCCATTTGATGGCACATCTGGGCAGGCAGCGGAAGCTTATATGCAAAGCAATGAATGGAGTCGTTGGCGTATCACCATCAAAGGTCTGGATTCACAGGCTGAACGGATGTTTACAGGGGTAGGTAGCGATATTCACTTTACTTGGCATGGTTTGGCAAACCGAGGGCATTTTTCTCGTGAGCAGTGTCAAATAACCTTGTGGACTGCTGATGCAGCAGGTCATCAGAGTAAGAAAGATATATTTCCATCATGTTTTGTGATGAAACCTTATCCAGTGCAAACTTTATATACTTATCCATTGGAGAATGAGCCTGACGTTTATCACTGGGGTAAAGTGAAGGCTTATTATCAACAAGAACATGGGCAGGTGATATTATATATGGGTTTGACATCGGTGCCTTCGGGTTTGGTTATGCCTGTGGATGAGGGTGATAACATAGATATGAGCCATATTGTGGATAAAGCTATGTTACAGCTTCGTGTTCGTTTGCATGCTCTAACGGGAGAAGGGATACGTATTGCCTTGGAAGATTCGCAAGGTTTTCATGGTTCAGTGTTACTCATGGGGTATATGCAGCCTGATCTATTGGGTGTGTGGCAAGATATACTCATACCTTTAAGGGATTTTCCACGTTTGGCACAGAAGGATGTTGAGCATGGTCAGCGGCAAAAGAAACCTTTGAATTGGAAAGCCATTCAACAAATATTAATCACATCCACAGTCAAGCCTACAGCATTGGATGTGATGCGCTTGCGTATGATCCAATAGGTATTATAGGGTATTCTGTATGGCTCAATATTGAATCTTATTGTTCAGATTTAAAGCTGAATAGTGAGTGTTATTTTAGGGTGATAATGCCCAGTTGCATGGCTTCAAAGACGGCTTCAGAACGTGATTTAACGGCAAGTTTTCGGTAAATATTACGAATATGTGCGCGAATGGTATTGGTAGATAATTTCAAGGTTTCGCCAATTTCTTGATAAGAATATCCCCGTGAAATGTATACAAGGACTTCATTTTCTCGGTCGGTTAAATGATGTTTAAGCGGCGTTGGTTTATTTTTCTTGATTGGCAATGTTTCTGTATTTTTTTTGCAGGCATAAAACGTTTGAGAAGAAAGCGTGCAATTTTAGGGCTAATGGCTGTTTCTCCAGCCATCAAAGATAGAATCGCGCTTCCCAACTCATCAAAAGCTTGCTCTTTAAGCAAATAACCCGTCGCACCTGCTTCCAAAGCTTGGACAACATTTTCTTCATCACCATGTACAGTAATAACCATGGCTTCAAGATTTTCATACTTTTCACATGCTTCTCGAACAATATCAATGCCACTGCCATCCGGTAAGCCAATATCGGCAACCAAAACATCAGGCACACCATTCTTTAAGGCTTGCCTTGCTTCCGCACAACTGGCAGAAGCATGAAAAAGTGTGAGATTGGGGTGTACATCAATCATGGCAGTGAGGTATTCGCGTGTTGGGGTTTCATCTTCGAGAAGTAATACAGAGTATATATGAGCCATGAGCAAATCCTAATCAAAGAGCGTGTTTATGGGTAGCATCAATGAGGCATATTAGCGTTTATTCATATCAATCAATTGAAATAATTCGGAGCGAGAAGATGGGTTGTTGAGGAATGCACCCGTCAATTTGGACGTAGTCGTCCAAGCATTGGGTTTATGGACACCACGGTGACACATACAAAAGTGCTGACATTGGATGATGACAGCCACGCCCGAAGGTTGTAAGATTTCTTCAATGGCTTGTGCAATTTGCATGGTCAACTTTTCCTGTACTTGCAAACGTTTGCTATAACCATCCACTACACGTGCGAGTTTGGATAAACCAACCACCCGACCATCAGGGATATAAGCGACATGGGCTTTGCCGACAAAAGGTACCAAGTGATGTTCGCAATGGCTGTGTAAATCAATATCTGACACCAGTACCACTTCATCATAGCCTTCGACTTCTTCAAAGGTTTTTAATAAATGTTCTTTGGGGTCTTCTTGATAGCCCTTGAAATGTTCATGCATGGCGGATAAAACTCGCGCTGGTGTTTCTAAAAGACCTTCGCGTTCAGGGTTTTCGCCCATATAAGTGAGTAAGCCGCGCACATGTTTCATGGCCTCGACATTTTTTGGGTCAGTTAAATCAATATCTCTTAGCATATAGGAAATCCTCGTTGCAAATAATGGCGCAGGATAGCGAATAAATAGCATAGAAACACGTTGAAATGATGGGGAGACTTTAAAATGATAGTGGATTTATTGCGGCACGGAGCTTTGCAGGGTGGGGTGAAATATCGGGGGCGTGTGGAAGCTGATTTAAGCAATATGGGTCACCAACAGATGGAAAGTGTTTGGCGAAAACTTGTCAATAACGTGGATATTATCATCACTTCACCACTACGTCGTTGTGCTGAACTTGCGCAAATATGGGCAACATCAACGGGCATCCATTGCATCACCGATGAACGTATGGCGGAAATGCATTATGGTGATTGGGAAGATAAAACCCATGATGAAATAGAATTAGAATTTCCTGGTATATTGGCATGTTGGCGTGCTGACCCTACAGGTATGCGACCACCAAACGGTGAGTCTCCCGAAGAGCTACAGATGCGCATCACCGATTTTTGGCAAGATATGTGTGCGACATATAACAAACAACATGTGTTGGTGGTCGGACATTCAGGTAGTACACGTATGTTGATTGCACATATTGAAGGCCAACCCATTGCTTATACGCGTAATATTACCATGCCGTATGCTTGTTGGAGTCGGGCTCAATATGACGGTGAAAACAGTCAAATGTTATTTATTGATGGATGAGTGGTATAGGGTTTCCTAAGATTCTGTCGGGGTTGGATTGAATCTTTTGGTTAAAACTGGGTTTGAAGGGCTGCCACAATAGATGCAGGTATCCGTGTGGCTTTGCCGTTCAAATCCATACAAGCCACATTCACGGTGGCCTCAGCCAATAAGGTTTGATGTCGCCAAATTTTTTGTAAAAAATTTAAACGTGCACCTTTGAGGGTTTGAATCTGACTTTCGACATCCAAAGCATCATCGAATCGAGCAGGGGTAAAGTATCGAATATTGGCTTCAGTCACGGCAAACACCACACCGTATTGTGTTTGAATGCTGCTTTGTTCAATGCCACACTGACGTAGCATTTCGGTACGACCACGCTCCATGAATTTGAGATAATTGGCATAATAAACCACGCCTGCATGATCGGTATCTTCATAATAAACACGCACAGACCAATGATTTACCTTCGTTGTATGACTTGTCATGGTAACAATGTGCCTTGTAGGGTAATATTTTTCCCAAATGACTGTATGCCAATGGTGTGGCGACTCGACCACGTGGGGTGCGTGAAATTATACCTTGCTGCATCAAAAAAGGTTCCCAAACGATCTTCAATCGTGTCCGTTCTTCGGCAATGGATGGCTCAATAACCCTGCGCGTGTGGTTGCACCGATCAGAGTAAAGCGAGGTAAATCCATTTTGATGGAGCGTGCCGCAGGCTCTTGGCTAATGACAATGTCCAATTGAAAATCCTCCATCGCAGGATATAAAATTTCTTCCACTTGAGGACTAAGCCGATGAATTTCATCAATAAATAGGACATCGCCTTCCTCAAGATTGGTCAATATGGCCGACATCAAATTAAGTGCCATACGCGCACCAATGTCAGTCACTTTATTGAGTTGACGAAAAAGACCGCGTTCATCACTTGAAGCAAAACCAAACAGTAAAAATTGATCTTCACACACATGGGTGTGGATGGATAGTTCAGTCGCTTATTCAACTTGAAGGTTGCACAGCGTTTGCAAACTTACAGTGATGTCATAACCGATACCTTGAACATCCAATAAAACCATGCCTGTGGGTTCGAGTTCTCGAACTTTGCCAGATAGCCAACCAATCATCATTGCTTCCTTTTGTGCGTGACGCTGGCTGAATCGGGTTTAAACTCCTCCATGATGTCATGCAAGCCTGTAAAAGAGCCGTAAGACGTTCGCTAAAAACTCCTGTGCCGACTCGAATGACTGTGTGATACACATATTTGAGTCGGTTGCCTTGGGCATCCAAAATGCCCATACCTGTTTTTTTGTGAACCTAGGTTGACACCAATCATTCTCATGCTAACTCATTCTCATACTATCTTCTTTATTCAGGATAAGTATAAAAAATATACGACGTTGAGTAATCACTAAATTCGAAATACACCTTTTTTTCATTTGGATCAGCAATCATATTCATATTTTCATCCAAAATACCATAACCATAACGATAAGGACGTGGCTCATTACCTTGTGTCGAGACTCCAGTGGTCAACTTATCAATATTAAGGAAGCGTTTGACCAATTTATTACCTGCATAAACTTCCAAAACACCATGAATACCTGTCCAGTTTTGAACGGCACGACCTATTTTATTTTGAGTTTCTTGGGTGCAAGCGGTGGTGAGCAGTAAGGTTGCACTCAATAAACATACTTTTTTTAACATAAAAACTCCAATGGTTGTGAATTGAATAGCGATGCAAATCGCTTTGTAAGGTCATGCGTATTGCATAAACAAAAAAGGCAAAGGAATGAACCTTTGCCTAACCTGTGTTCGTTTAGGCGTCTCTTAGACCCCGAGACTTAAAAACTAATCGAGGTGTTCTTTGATGAAATCAACCAATTTTCCCTTGGTGACTGCGCCAACCTTGGTGCCTTGGACATTACCATCGGAAAAAACCATCAAGGTAGGAATACCACGCACGCCATATTTACCAGGCGTGTTTGGGTTATCATCAATATCAATTTTTGCGATGGTGATTTTATCACCCATTTCAGTGGCTAATTCATCAAGAATCGGTGCGATTTGTTTGCAAGGACCACACCAAGGAGCCCAGAAATCTACCAATACTGGCCCAGATGCTTTTAAAACATCATTTTCAAAACTTTCATCAGTCACGTGAATTAATGTGTTGGACATAAAATTTTCCTCGTTCTGTTTCCCCGTAGGGTTCGTTAAAATAAAATACCAATCAAGATATACTTGTCATCGCTTACTCACTGATGTTACGCATTGACCCTGAAAATGCAGGATACTGTTATGATTCAGCATCAATCTTTTCACTCCCACCATCATCCCCAAGTGCTTTGATTGGGGATCTATGGGTTGAATGTTGGATTCCCGATAAAACCCTCGACACAAGCACGCGAGGGTGACGACGGGAATCCATGGCAATTTTTAGTCAAGTATGTAACACAAGCGACTGTATAGTGCTTCAAGTATAAAGTTTCAAGTACTTGAAGTCCGCCAGCCCCTAGTCAAAAGACATTGCGTTTATAGGGTGCTCGCCAAGTTAATCGGGGGGAAGATGAGCGTCAACCATGATATGTTGAAGAATAGAATCATTGAAGCTGTGCAAAGATCCAATGGTTTTTTACCGTTTGAAAATTTTATGCAGATGGCATTGTTTGAACCAGAACTGGGATATTATGAATCTCGCCATGTGTTTGGTGAGGGTGGTGATTTTATTACGGGCATTGATTTGGGGGCTTGGTTGGGCTTGGGTTTTGCTGATTTGATGACATGGGGGTGGCAACAGCTGGGGCAACCCCATCATTGGGTGTTATTGGAACAAGGAGGAGGAACAGGGCACTTGTTAACGCAAGTTCTCAAACAGCTTCAAAAGCAAGGTATTTCGATGCCTCAGGTTATTGCGGTGGAGCGCAGCGCATGGATGCGGGAGCGTCAGGTGGAACATTATCACAGCGAAGGTTTTGATGTCGCAGTGTATGCGTCTTTGGGTGATGTGAATGTGAATGTTCCAGTATTGATGATGTGCAATGAATTGCCTGATGCTTTTCCTGTGCGCCCTTTTGTTTTTCGTGATGGACAATGTTTTGAACGTGCTGTGGGCTATCAAAATGAGGCATTTGTTTGGCTTGAAGGTCGTCAGGCGATGGCTCAACCTCTTCATATTGATGCGCATATTCGGTCGACATGGTGCAACGGTTATGCCAGTGAATTCAACCCATCATTGGCAGACTGGCAAAAAGATGTGGCTAGCGTGATGACACAAGGTTTTTTGTTTTGTGTCGATTATGGTTATAGTCAGCAAGAATATTATCGTAGCAACCGTGTAGAAGGTACATTGATGGGTCATGCAGCGCATCAAGTCGTGGAAGATGTGTTGAAGGTTGATGTGGGCAGCGCTGACATCACAGCACATATTGATTTTACCCATTTGGCACGTTTGGGGAAAAAAATCGGCTTAACCCCTATATCCTTTATCACCCAAGGCGCTTGGTTGGCCCAAAGCCCCAGCGTTCAAAGCTTGGTGACTCGTTTGGCGCAAGAAGGTACGGTGGAATCCATGCAAGCGATGGCACAAGCCAAGCGTATGCTGTTACCAATGGGCATGGGTGAGTCATTCAAACTCTTGGTGCAAACGAAAAACACAAGCGATTGCCCTGATTATTTACGCGCCTTGGATCGTAAGGGTGATTTACACTGACAAGAAGCTAAGCTTGTCGCATGACTTTTGGCACGGCATCACATATTGGAAACTATCGTTTGGCGCAACAATTGGGCGCAGGGGGCATGGGCATTGTTTACCGTGCTGAAGATGAATCTTTGGGGCGAGAAGTCGCCATCAAGGTGTTGCACCCCCACCTTTTAAAAAACAAGGAACACAAGGAGCGTTTTCGTCGTGAAGCGCGTGTGCATGCAAAATTGATGCACCCCAATATTGTCACCTTGTTAGCTTTACACGAAGAAGAACATCAAATGGCATTGGTCATGGAAATGGTGCATGGTAAAAATCTGAAAGAGTACCTACAACAAGAAGAAAATTATGCCATTGCTGACTTGATTAAAATTGCACTCTCTGTTTTGGCAGGTTTAGAGGCGGCGCATCAAATTGGTTTGATTCATCGTGACTTAAAACCTGCCAATGTCTTGATTTCCGATACGGGTGAAGTGAAATTGATGGACTTTGGTTTGGCAAAATCAGCAACAGGTGAAGATGATTTAACGCAAACAGGCGCAACAGTGGGTTCATTCCGCTATATGGCACCTGAACAGATTACCAATCAAACGCTCGATCAACGTACCGATATTTATGCCTTTGGTATTCTACTTTATCAAATGGTCACTGGTCATTTACCTTTTGATGCCACGGCTGAAGAAGGTGGTGAATTTTCCATCATGGAAAAACAAGTGCGTGAGCTTCCAGAACTTCCGCATGAGGTGAACCCTGCTGTGCCGTTAACCTTGTCCGATTTGATTCTTCGCATGATGGCCAAAGATCCAGATGAACGTCCTGAAAATTGCGACGAAGTACGCCAAGGTTTGCAAGCAGTTTTGCAAAATATATCTGCCAAAGCATCGGCTCCCTCCTTTGCACGTCTGGCTGAAAGTGCCACCAAGTATTTTGAATTTGATATGAAAGCCAATGAAGATCAATGGAAGAAAATAAAACAGTCATCTATTTTACAGAAACTACAGAAGTCAAAAACGATCATATTGTCGGTGATTGGTGTATTGTTCCTAGCGTGGCTGACTTGGTTGACTTTATCGGATCATGATGTAATCGAGAGTGTTGTCGATAAACCCACACATTCGGTCAAAGCAATGGCAATGGTTCAGCCGCTTGCTGTTGTGCCTATCAAACCTATGCCAGATATCACGCCTGCGGCAACGCCAAAAGATATAAAATCCACCGTCCCAATAGCACAAAATACGGGGAAAATAGATGCAAAGAAGGTAGATGTATCAGTCAAACAGGTCGCTAAGCCCAAAGTTGTGCAAAAAACACCCGTGGTGAAAGCGACAACATCTGTGAAGACCCCAATAAAAAAACTTGTGAAGAAGGTGGCTCCAAAGCTGATCGAAAAAGATATTTTGGATCGGGTCGCATACAAAGTCCGCCGGCAATATGGTAAAAAAATTGATATGCTTCAAGCACATGAGTTTCATGGTGGAAGCCATCTTTATTTTAAAAACTTGGCTGTGACCAAAGAGAAAACATTTTTCACCCAATTTAAGAAAAATGATGTACGTCTTTATTTTTATGAAGCAGTGCATTTGAAAGCCATAGTTTTGGAACAAGCGACTGTTCAAGGTGCTTTATTTAAAGGCGGCAAGATTAAACTCGAAGTTCAGGATGAACATTTTAAATGGCACACATTGATTAAGCGCAGTGACCATGATGTTTCCACGCCGATACGTATTTCCGAGAAGTCTTTGCCTGCTTCGGTGAAAAGTGTGCGTATTCGTTTAACCTCATCATCACCATTACTTTTAGGTCCCATTCGTTTACTTGAATAATCAACATTCATTCACTGCTGTGGTGGAACGTATGTTACCTGAAGGTGAGGCATTGGCGCGCACACCAACAGGTGACTATTACCGTGTACGTCATGCTGTACCTGCCGATAAAGTGAGCTTATCCCCGCTAAAAAAACGGCGCGGTATCGCCTATGCGAAACTTGAAGAAGTCTTGCAAGCTTCTCCGCATCGTGTCGATCCTGCCTGTCCTGTGGCGGCAAGATGCGGTGGCTGTGCTTTGCAATATGTGCAAGCCAATGCGCAAGCAAGCATCAAGTCAGCATGGGTAAAGCATGCTTTCTCCCCCGTTTTTCACCATGAAACCGATTGGCAAGCTGTGCTCCATCGACCTTTTGATGAAGCCACCCAACGTCGTCGTGTTCGTTGGCAAGTCTGCGTGGATGAACTTGGGGTTCATCTGGGATTTTTTGCCCACCAAAGTCATGCAGTGGTTGCAACACCGTATTGCATGGTGCTGACTGAAGTGTTGAATACATTAAGAAAAGTTTTGGAAATCTATTTTTCTGCATCTCCTGAGCATGCACCAGAATCGGTCTATGCTGTACAACTTCATGATGGTATACATGTGGTGTTGACATACTCAAAAAAAATAGCAGTGGATATTTTTTCACTGCCTCAAACCCTATCCATGCCCATACAATACTGGCAACGCTATGGTTTATCACTCAAGCCAATGTCACATCCTATACGTTTATTATCAGATACCTTACCGACCTCCAAAGCGGTGATTGCCTTAAATATTGGTCCCGATGACTTTGTACAAGGTCAACGTTTGGGTAATGAAAGCATGATTCAACAGATTTTGGTGTGGAGCAAGGGTGCAACCCGTGTGGTGGACTTGTTTTCAGGTGTGGGTAATTTATCATTACCTTTGGCGGCATCGGGCATACGTGTGCTGGGTGCTGAAGTCAATGCTGCCAGTGTGCGCGCTGCCAATGCCAACGCCAAACGTCTCAACCTTGATGCACATTATGAACAAGCTGATTTATTTAAAAACTTTAATGTTAATGATTTTGTGGGAGCGGATGTTTTGCTCATCGACCCACCGAGAAAAGGTGCGCGTAATATTTGTCGGTTGTTGCCCCGTTTGATGCCACAATGCGTGATTTTGATTCATTGTGATGTCCATTCTGCCCATGTTGACGTTCTTGAAATGCTGAAACAGGGTTATCGCTTGAAAGCCTTGCGAGCGTTGGACTTATTCCCTTATTCTGGGCATGTAGAGAGCATGAGTTTGTGGGATCGCTAAGTCGTAGGGTTGTTTGGATCGTTTGCTTGCTTGCTGTATTGGGTTGTCAGCAAACCACTGCCAAGCAAGGTGAATTACGCATCGGTGTGGCTCAATTACCGATGAGCCTTGATCCACGTTTTGCCACGGATGCTGCATCACATAAAATTCAACAATTGATTCATCGTGGTTTGACAAAACTGGATGAACACTGGATGCCGAAAGCTGATCTTGCTAAATACTGGGAGCATCCTACACCATTGGTTTGGCTTTTTTATCTTCGGCGTGACATCCATTTTCATGATGGCTCACTGTTAACGGCCAAAGATGTGCAGGCAACCTTGACGTCGATTCTAGATAAGCATCTTGCTAGCCCCTTACGGGCAGGTTTTACAGCCATTGAAAATGTGCAAATCATTCATCCATATACCATAAAAATCACCTTAAAAAAAGCTGACGCTTCACTGTTAACACGCTTATCATTGGGTATCTTGCCTGCTGCATACACAAAAAACACACCTGATGCGCATCAAACCATGGGTTGTGGCGCATTCAAGCTGGTATCATGGCATGACAATGATTTGGTGTTGCAGCGTGCATCCAAATCGAGCCAATCGAATATTCAAACGTTACATTTTTTACGGGTGAAAGAGGCGGTCACACGCAGTTTGAAACTGGTTCGGGGTGAAATTGATTTCACACAAAATGATTTGCCACCCGAATTGTTACCGTATTTAGCACGTCAGCCGCAGCTACATATTCAAACCAAGGCTTCAACAACTTTTTCTTATATTGGCATGAATCTTCAGGATCCCATGCTCAAAGATGTTCGTGTGCGCCAAGCACTTGCATTAGCTATCAACCGCCAACGCTTGAAGCAAGCTTTGCTTTCTGATTTACCGATATTGGCAGAAACCGTGTTAACCCCCAATCACTGGGCTGCATCGCGGCAAAGCCTCACACCTTTTGATGCCCTGCAAGCTGAAAAGTTATTGGATGAGGCAGGTTTCCCACGTAATGCGAAGGGCATCCGTTTTCATTTAAGCTACCGAACAAGCACCAATGCCACCCGTTTGCGCCTAGCCTCAGCCATTGCTGATATGTGGCGCAAGGTAGGGGTGGATATATCGGTGGAATCCATGGAGTGGGGTGGTTTTTATGCCCGAATCAAACGGGGGGATTTTCAGGTTTTCTCACTGTCTTGGGTCAGTATTGCGGATCCTGATATTTACCGTTGGATTTTACATTCAAGCATGTGGCCACCCAAAGGGGCAAACCGTGGGCGTTATGCGAATACACAAATGGATGCTTGGTTGGATCTGGCTCAAGCCAGTCAAAACCTTGCAGAACGCAAAGCTTTGTATGCCAAAATTCAAACCAAAATGAAGGAGGATTTTGTTTATATTCCTTTATGGTATGAACCTGTTATTTCGGTGTCCAATAAAAAACTCCAAGGCTTTCAGCCTACATCGGATGGTGGTTTTATGAGCTTGTTGCACGCGAATCTAGGTCCGTGAGAACATATATGTTAACAATATGATATTGATGATAAAAAGTATCAGCGATAAGCCTTTCCAGAATCCAATGGGGTTACGTTCAATCAATGGCGCACTGGCTTTCATCATGGTTGGATTGGGTTTGGATAAATCGAGTAAAAATTCTGAAAATCGATCATAACGTTTTTCTGGATTGGGATGAACTGATTTTTCCAGTGCTCCGTCCATCCAGATAGGTACTTGTTGATTATATTGGCGCAAAGAAACATAATCATAATGCTTATGTTTCTTTGCCTTTTCTAGCTCTCCATAGGGGTAGTGTCCATGTGATAGCATGGTGTAAAGTGTGACCCCTAGAGAGTACATATCGCTTTTGGGGGTGGCTTCAAAACCATCAAATAGTTCGGGCGCAATATAGTTTGCAGTGCCTTGAACAGATTCATTTTGTATGGGCGTATAAATTTCTTTAAGCCCTGATACTTGTACACAACCAAAATCAATAATTTTTACATTTCCATCGGGATCCATCATGATGTTTTCAGGCTTTAAATCTTGATGTACCATTTCTTTGCGATGAAAGCCGCGCAAACCTTTGATAATTTGTTCTGCAATACGTCGAACTTCGCTTAGATCAATGTTGGGGTGGTCAAGTATCCATTGAGATAGCGGTGAGCCATCAAGAAACTCGGTGACATAATATAAGCTACTACGGTGCTGTGTTACATGATGAATTTTGAAAACATGTGGGTTATGGATGCGCCTTCCCACCCATTCTTCATGCATAAAACGATCAATATAAGCGGGATCATCTTCAAAATTTACCGATGGCGTTTTAATCACCACAGTTTCACCCGTTTCGTTATCCTCTGCAAGGTATACTTGCACAGTAACACTGGTATGAATTTCACGGATAATACGATAGCCATCCAACTGCATACCCGCAGATAAAGGGGGCGGGAAGGGAAGGGTGGTTAACTGGCGGTAATATTCATTTTCATCTTGATTGGGTAATTGTTCAATGCGTATGACTTGGCAGGTCACATTATCATTGCTGCCAGCTTCAAGCGCGGCTTCTACGATAGATCTGGCAGCCAGTTCGGCATCACCTTTTACCAATGCAAGCAGTTTGATTGTCTCATCATCAATAAACTCATGGATACCATCGGTGTTTAATACAAAGGTATCATCTGCTTCAATCAGCAGGCTATTGTGTTCTAAATTGACTTTATATTCACCACCCATGGCTCTGGCCAAATAGGTTTTATTGCGATCCACAATCAAACGGTGATCTTTGGTGAGTGCCTTTATTTCTCCGTGACGAATCAGGTAAATACGAGAATCACCAACATGGAATAAGTGAGCCGTGGTTGATTTAAGAATCAATACAGCCAAGGTGCTGGCAAGGCTTAATTCCGATGCATAACGCCTTTGCCCTTGGGTATATAACCAAGAGTTGAGCGAATGAATAATGCGCTCGGCCGAGGTTTGTACACCCCAAGACATCGGGGTGCTGTAATAATCACTGATAAAGCCTTGCACACAATATTCGCTGGCTTCTTTGCCTGCTTCGCTGGAACCAACACCATCGGCTGTAACGGCAACAATGCCTTTGTGCGTTAGATCCATACCCTTGGGAATGAGAATGCCACAGCAGTCCTCATTTTGATCTTTGATCCCAGCTTGAGAGTGTTGCCCTGCTGCAATAATGAGTTTATTGGCCATGTTCTTAGTGCAACTCGATCCGTTCTACAGTTCCATCGGGTAACACTTCAACCATAACACCTTTCGGCTCATCCAAAAACATGGAACATACTGCCGCAAAAGCAATGCCACCTGCAATGACGATAAAAAATGTTGAAGCTGGGACGAGAGAGAATACGGTTAAGAAAATAACCGCGCCAATATTTCCATAGGCACCCACCAAGCCTGCAATTTGCCCAGTTAGACGACGTTTGATGAGAGGCACAACAGCAAACACACTGCCTGCCGCAGCACCCAAGCAAAATGAGGACACCATCATCATCAATACCGCCAGACCAATCGACCATTCACCCGAAATTTGAGACATACCCAAGAAGCCGAGTGCAGCTCCCAACAATAACACAACCAATGAACGTTTGCGTCCAAACTTATCACTGAAAAAACCACCCGATGGGCAAGATACAATATCAGTTAAAGCAAAGCATGCACCGAAGATGCCAGCAAGCGCAATGGGAATCATAAACGTGCTTTTGAAAAATAATGGAAGCATCGAGACAACCGCTAATTCAGAACCGAAAGTGACGGCGTAAGCAACACTTAAGATGGCAACTTGCTTAAATTTATAACGGTGAATTTCAGCCACAGGTTTGACAAAAATATCTTTGTTTACCTTATGAATTTGGCTTGCTTGATAAGCATAAATAGCAACCAGTACCCCATAAATAATATTTGCTGCCAACTCGCTCACCAAGCCAAGCCCTGCGACTTTCCAAGTTAATACTGCCATGGCAAGAAACATGGGGATATTCATGAGTAAATAGAAAAAATAATCGCCCTTACTAGAGACTTCTAAGCCGCCTGAACGATTGGGTCTAAAATAGGTTGAGCCAGCGGGTGTATCAGTGACGGATGCATAATAGATGAAAGCATAAACCAATGCGATGATACCTGTTATACCCGTAGCATAACGCCAGCCATCGTCGCCACCAAACATCACCGCTAAGGTGGGCAGTGTAATGGCTGCGACAGCAGAGCCAGTGTTGCCCAAGCCTTTGTAAATCCCCTCAGCCAAACCCAATTGTTTGGCAGGGTACCATTCGCTAATCATGCGAATGCCAATGACAAAACCCGCGCCCACAAAACCCAATAAAAAACGGGTAAGTGCCAGTGTCTCAAAACTGTTTGCCGTGGCAAAGAAAAAACATAATACGGCAGTGAGCAACAACATGACAGAATACATTTTTCGAGGCCCAAAATGATCCACCAACATGCCTGTGATGATTCGAGCTGGGATGGTAAGTGCCACATTAAGAATAAGTAGGGTTTTAATTTGTTGATCGGAAAGCCCAAAGGATTCTTGAATGGCGAGTAAGAGTGGTGCGTGACTAAACCATACTAGGAAGGTGATGAAAAAGGCGAGCCATGTCATATGTAGTATTTTTGCTCGTCCTGTAAAGGCTAGGAAATTCGAGCTTAGCGTCGATGTACTCATGGTTGTATGGCTCCTAAAAGAATCAAAATTTGTATATCTATTGATGAGTTGGTGTTGCTAGGTCTTTGAGCAAGCCCGCTGCCAAGCATGTTTTTTGCTTTATTTGGCTTAAAAACTTGATTGTATTTTGTTTTAATGCGATCAAATGCCTAGATAATAGATATTTAATGCCTAAATATTATGCACTATAAAAATAAATGCGCCGGTTTTTGGCTTAAAAACAACATTTTTATTTAGGCACAGATATTGCTTAGTTCGTGTTGCAATTAAATTAAATTATTTACCTGTGAGGTTGAGATGAGCAATAAGAAGAAACTGGTGATGATTGGTAATGGTATGGCGGGTGTACGTGCCATTGAAGAGATTCTTAAAGCCAACCCTGATATGTTTGATATTACGATTTTCGGTGCCGAAAAATATCCCAACTACAACCGAATCATGCTCTCACCCGTGCTTGCTGGTGATACCACCATCGAAGACATTATCCTCAATGATGAACAGTGGTATGCCGATAACGACATCACCTTGCATATGGGCAAACCCATCAAAGAAATTCAACGCGGTTATAGAAAAGTCATTGCTGAAGATGGTACTGAAGCAAAGTATGATACTTTAATTATCGCCACAGGTTCAAATCCCTTCATTATCCCTATTCCAGGCCATGATAAACAAGGTGTGATGGCATTTCGTGATATTGATGATTGCGATACCATGGTGGAAGCATCTAAAAAATATAAGAAAGCAGCGGTGATTGGCGGTGGTCTTTTAGGGCTTGAAGCTGCCAAGGGCTTGATGCATTTAGGCATGCAAGCCACAGTCATTCACGATCAAGCCACGTTGATGAATATGCAACTGGATACACCCGCAGGTGAAATGCTGCGTACAGAGCTGGAAAACCAAGGCATGGCATTTAAGACCTCCACATTAACAACCGCAGTTGTGGGTGATGAGCGCGTCACAGGTTTAACATTCAAAGATGGCACATCCTTGGATTGTGATTTATTGATTATGGCGGTGGGTATTCGCCCCAATATGGCATTGGCAAAAGACTGTGGCTTGTTTTGTAATCGCGGCATCGTGGTGAATGATTACATGCAATCTGTCACCGATCCTTCGGTCTATTCTGTGGGTGAATGTGCAGAACATCGCGGCATTGCTTATGGTTTGGTTGCCCCACTATTCGAACAGGCCAAAACATTGGCGTATATGATTACAGGGCAAGGTTTGAAAACCTATCAAGGCTCCGTGGTCTCCACAAAGTTGAAGATTTCAGGTGTGGACGTGTTCTCAGCAGGTGATTTTATGGGCACACCTGGTGCCGATATTATTGAATTGATGGATAAAGTTGGCGGCGTTTATAAAAAAATCGTCTTGGAAGATGATAAAATCAAAGGCGTGGTCATGTTTGGTGATACTGCTGATGGTCCGACATTTTTCCAGTGGATGCAAGATGGTAAGGATGTATCGGAGCAACGCTCAACCATGCTATTTTCAGCATCGGGGCTAGGAGATGCGGGGCATTCAGGTGAAGATTTAGCCTCTGCCATGAGCGATGATACGGTGGTCTGTGGTTGCAATGGTGTGACCAAAAAAGAGGTAGTGGACTCCATAGTCAAAGATGGTTTAACCACACGCAAAGAAATCACCGCTTGCACCAAAGCCGCTGGCTCATGTGGTGGTTGTGCAGGTTTGGTCGATCAGATTCTTGCATCCACCTTAGGTACGGCGTTTGTGGAATCAGAGCATGACCCGATTTGTAGCTGTACAGAGATGAACCACGAACAAGTCAAAGAACAAATCAAACGTAAGAAACTCACCATGGTTCGCGAAGTCATGAGTGTATTGGACTGGAAAGGTGAAGGCTGCCATGTCTGTCGGCCTGCTTTGAATTATTATATCAGTATGGTTTGGCCTGAAGATTCAGAAGAAGATCGCACCTCCCGCGTCGTCAATGAAAAAATGCATGCCAACATTCAAAAAGATGGGACTTTTTCAGTGATTCCTCGAATTTATGGTGGTGAAACCACGCCAGATGATTTGATTCGCATTGCCACTGTTGCCAAGAAATACAATGTACCCACTGTGAAAATTACAGGTGGTCAGCGTATTGATTTGTTGGGCGTGAAAAAAGAAGATTTAACGGCTATGTGGAAGGATTTGGATATGCCATCGGGTTATGCTTATGGTAAATCCTTGCGTACGGTAAAAACCTGTGTGGGTTCAAAATGGTGTCGCTTTGGTACACAAGATTCGACGGCACTTGGTATTCACTTGGAAAAACAACTGGAACGTATTTGGTTTCCTGCCAAGGTAAAATTGGGTGTATCAGGTTGCCCACGGAACTGTGCGGAAGCGACGATTAAAGATATTGGTATTGTGGGTGTGGAAGGTGGCTGGGAAATTAGCACGGGTGGTAATGGTGGTGTGCATGTGGTGGCGACCGAGTTGTTGTGCTTGGTGGAAACTGCTGAAGAAGTCGAAGCAATTTGTAAGGCTTATTTGCAACATTATCGTGAAACTGGTCGTCACAACGAGCGTTGTGCGCCTTGGCAACAACGGGTGGGCTTAGCATCCATCAAAGCTGCTGTGGTGGATGATTTCGCCAACCGCCAAGCATTGATCGAACGTTTAAAAGTCTATTTGGATACACAAGATCAAGATCCTTGGGCAGAGCGTGTTGCCGATGCAGAAAAACAACAACAAACATTTACGGAATATACACCCATTGATATTCCTGTCGTAGCCGAGGTTTAAGTCATGAGTGAAGCAAACAAAAACTGGATTAAAGTCTGTGCATTGGATGAGATTCCACCATCACAAGCACGAACAGTGAAAGCTGGAGATACCATTATTGCGGTGTTTCGTTTAACCGATGATCGGGTGAAAGCAGTGGAAAATCGTTGCCCTCACAAGCAAGGGCCATTGGCTGAAGGGATTGTTTCAGGTGATGATATTTTATGCCCACTGCATAACTGGCGCATTCATTTGGACGATGGAAAAGTAGCTGCGCCCGATGAGGGCTGTGTGAAAACGTATCCTGTGAAAGTTGAAAATGGTCAGGTGTTGTTAAGTCTAGATTGATTTTTTGACTCGTTCCCATGCTCTTTCATGGGAACGAGAAATAAAAAATATTATGTCAGTATTTTTTCTGTAAAAATGGATATAAAGGCTGTGTAAAAGGAGAACAAAATGGCGTATGTTAAACCAGAAGATGTTGTCGAAAACATGTTGAAAGCGGGAGCCAACAAGGCAAACCTTGGCATCAAAGATTTGTTAATTCGGGGCGCTTTATCGGGCGTATTTTTAGGTTATGCCACGACACTTGCAATCACTGCTATTACCCAGACAGGCTTGGGAATTGTCGGCGCAATTATCTTCCCTGTTGGCTTCGTCATGATTATTTTACTGGGTCTGGAACTAGCCACAGGCAATTTTGCTCTTCTTCCTATTGCAGTCATGGATGGTCGAACGACCATGAGTAAGCTGGCATTTAACTGGACATGGGTGTTGATCGGCAACTTGATTGGCAGTGTGCTATATGCATTTTTGTATTATATTGTCATCACCAAAATGGGGCATATTGATCCAACAACGATTGCAGCAGCCAAAAAAATTATCGCCGTGGCTGAACATAAAACCCTTGCTTATGGAGCGTTGGGCTTCAATGGTACGATTTCTGCATTTACCAGTGCGCTATTGTGTAACTGGATGGTCACGCTTGGTGCAGTGATGGCACTGACATCAACCACCACCATTGGAAAGATTGCTGCGATGTGGTTGCCTATTATGACTTTTTTCGCACTTGGTTATGAACATGCCATTGTGAATATGTTTGTCATTCCAGCAGGCATCATGCTGGGTGCAAATATCAGTATTGGCGAATGGTGGGCATACAATGAAATTCCCGTTATTTTAGGGAATATTATTGGTGGTATGTTATTTACTGGCATGGCACTTTATATCACCGCTAGAAAAAAAGAAGCTGCTTTATAAGGCTAAAAATAATTAGATATTGTTAAGCTTGGCTTAGTTTTTAGTAGCTTAAAAATACCTGTATGGTTTTGCTTTCTCTGCGCCTCCGCACCTCTGCGGTAAATTTTGAATGAAATAGAATAGGAGTGGAAATGACCAAAACAGTCAATAGTGCATGTTCGTATTGTGGTACAGGGTGTGGCATTCGCCTTGAAACCGATGGTCAGCGAATTATTTCATTGCGTGGTGATGTTCATCATCCAACCAACCGAGGGAAACTATGTTCGAAAGGTCGGGAACTACATCATACCATAAGCACCCATGATCGCTTATTACACCCCCAACTACGCACTTCACTCAATGCGCCTTTTGCACCTGTTGATTGGGATACTGCACTTGACTATGGGGCAGATAAATTTGCCAAGATTATTCAAGAACATGGGCCTGATGCCGTTGCATTTTATGTGTCGGGGCAGTTATTGACCGAAGATTATTATGTGTTCAATAAATTGATGAAAGGTTTTATTGGCTCGAACAATATTGATACCAATTCTAGACTTTGCATGTCCTCGGCAGTGGTGGCTTATAAGCGCGCCTTTGGTGCAGATGGACCGCCCACCTGTTACGAAGATATTGAACTGGCAGAGTCTTATTTTATTATTGGTGCGAATCCTGCTTACGCACATCCAATTATCTTTCGGCGCATGGAAGCCGCCAAAGAAGCCAACCCTAATTTGAAAATTATTGTGGCAGACCCGCGCCGTACCGATACCTGCTCCATCGCTGATTTATACCTTCCATTAAAACCTGGAACGGATGTACCACTGATGCAAGCCATGCTCAATGTGATGATTTGGGAAGGTTTAACCGACATCAACTATATCGAACAATATACACAAGGCTTTGATGCTTTAGCCGAAAGGGTCGGTGCAATGACACCGCGTAAAGCAGCAGCGATCTGTGGCTTGGATGCTGCGGATATTGTCAAAGCGGCATTGTGGTTTGCTGAAAATAAAACGGTGTCATTTTGGACGATGGGTTTAAACCAATCCACTTCGGGAACGGATAAAAACAATGCCTTAATCAATTTGCATTTGGCAACTGGGCAAGTGGGTAAGCCTGGTTGCGGCCCTTTTTCACTGACAGGGCAACCCAATGCCATGGGAGGTCGTGAAGTCGGCGGGTTAGCGAATATGTTGGCAGCACATAGGGATTACACCAATCCTGAACACCGGAAAGAAGTTGCTGATTATTGGGGCGTGAATGATGTGCCGAAAACACCTGGTTTAACGGCGACTGAGTTGTTTGATGGGCTTGAATCAGGCAAAGTAAAAGCGGTGTGGATTGCTTGCACCAACCCGATTGTATCCATGCCCGATAGCAAGAAAGTGGAAGCAGCCTTGAAGAAAGCTGAGTTGGTGATGGTCTCGGATGCCTATCACCCCACCGATACCACGAATTTTGCCCATATTTTATTCCCTGCCTCAGGCTGGGCTGAAAAAGAAGGCACGGTCACCAATTCTGAACGTCGTATCACGCATTTACAGCAAGCGTTGCCAGCGGCGGGTTTATCCCGCAATGATTGGAAAATAGCCGCTGATTTCGGTATCAAACTTGGTGAAAAATTGGACAAAGATTGGCACAACTCTTTTTCGTTTGAAAGCACCGAAGCGGTGTTTAATGAGCATCGTGGACTGACCAAGGGTAAAGATATTGACATCACAGGCTTGTCTTATGCGTTGCTGGATGAACATGGGGCTCAACAATGGCCTTTTCCAATCGGATCAAGCGTTGGTGAGACCAAACGCTTATATGAACATGGTAAGTTTGAAACTGCTGATGGTTTAGCGCATTTTATAGATGTGACTTATCGTTCTGTGGCAGAACCCACGGATACTACATACCCCATGTCACTCACCACGGGTCGCATTCGCGATCAATGGCATACCATGACCAAAACAGGCAATGTTCCATCATTGATGCAGCATGTATCAGCACCAGCATTGCAAATACACCCAGATGATGCTGGAGCCTATAACATTGATGAGGATGATTTGGTTATCGTGCGTTCACGTCGAGGGCAAACCATTACAACAGTCAACATCAACCGAGATATTCGCGAAGGTGTCGTTTTTTTACCCATGCACTGGGGTAAAATGACAGCACCTAGTGGTGGTGCCAACCAAGTCACAAAATCGGTGGTTGACCCCTATTCCAAAGAACCCGAATTTAAACATTCAGCGGTACAAATCGAAAAGTTTGAACCTGCATGGCGTGGTATGATGTTGATGGCAGGAAATAAAATGGCTTTGGGGCAAGAGATGATTCAAGGCTATACCTATGGTGTCACCGCTTGTGCTGGGACAGATCACCCCGTCACTTCGATTGAATTAGCATGCACCAAAGCCTTAAAATATGAGCAACACAAACGTTTGGATCAGATGTTAGAGCAAGGGCAAAGCTTTGAAACCCTGACCTATTCGGATCGCAAACATGGTATTCATCGGAAAGCATGGCTGGATGATGGACATTTGGTAGCAGTGCGCTGGGTGGGTGGTGATATTCACGAAGCCAAGTGGCTGAGAAAGTTGATGCTAGAAGGTCGTGATGTGGGTGAGTTGCGTCCGTATTTACTTGCCCCAGGTGGACCTGTGGATAAACAAGATACCAAAGGTAAAATCATTTGTGCTTGTAATAATGTGGGTGAATTGGAACTCAAAGGGGCCATTGAAGCGGGCTCTGATTCTATTGAGAAACTCAAAGGTTGTACCATGGCAGGGACAGGGTGTGGCTCATGTGTGCCAGAAATGAAGCGTTTACTTTCCAACAAGTAAGCTTGGATTTTGTGATATATCAAAAGAACTTAAGCTGTTTGTGTACGTCCCTCATGGGCGTACACAAAGGGACACTGGGTTTTGCCTGTATCGCAAAAGCCAAAATTACTGCATATTTTGGTCTGTAATGGTATGACTAGCTGGGCTTGTCAATGAATAGTTCGCCATTTATTTTCAGTTTTAGGAGTGCATGATGGCTAAAACAGTTGCAGTTGTGGGATTAGGTTATGTGGGTTTACCATTGGCACTGGCGTTTGGACGTGTGCTACCAACCATTGGTTTTGATGTATCTGCTGAAAAACTAAAAGCATATCAGCAAGCTTATGATCCAACAGGTGAAATGGATAAAACGCTTTTTTTGCAAGCCAAACAACTGCGGTATACCTATCAAGTCGATGACCTAAAACAGGCGGATTTTGTGGTTGTGGCCGTTCCCACACCTGTGGATGTTGCACATCAGCCTGATTTAACCCTCGTCAAACAAGCCACAGCCATGGTAGGTAAACATTTAAAGCAGGGCGCGATTGTTATTTTTGAATCCACGGTTTACCCAGGGGTCACCGAAGATGTATGTGTACCTATCTTAGAAGCTGAATCAAGCTTGGTATGTGGTGAGGGATTCAAGGTGGGTTATTCACCTGAACGTGTGAACCCAGGGGATAAAGAGCATCGCTTGGAAAATATTGTCAAGGTGGTATCGGGTCAGGATGCGGAAACCTTGGAAAAGGTGGCACAATTATATGAGTTAGTGATTGAAGCTGGCGTGCATAGGGCTGCTACGATTAAGGTCGCAGAAGCTGCGAAAGTGATTGAAAACACCCAGCGTGATTTGAATATCGCCTTGATGAATGAGTTATCCATCATGTTTAACAAAATGGACATTGATACGCTAGATGTATTAAAAGCAGCAGGCACAAAGTGGAATTTTTTGCCCTTTAGACCTGGTTTGGTAGGTGGTCACTGCATTGGTGTTGACCCTTATTATTTAACCTATAAAGCGGATTTATTGGGTTATTGTCCAGATGTCATTTTATCAGGGAGACGCATCAATGATGGCATGGGTAAATACATTGCTGAGCAAACCATCAAACAGATGATTGCTACAGGACACCTGGTGAAAGGTGCATGTGTGTTGGTGTTGGGATTGACGTTTAAAGAGAATTGTAGTGATTTGCGTAACTCACGGGTGATTGATGTGATTCGAGAATTACAGACCTATGGGGTGGAGGTGCAGGTATATGATCCTGTTGCCAACCTTGAAAAGGCAAAGGTAGAATATGATATTGATTTGCTTGCATGGGATGATATTGGACAGGTGGCTGCCGTGGTAGCAGCAGTAGCACATACAGATATTGTACAAGAGGATATGTTATCTCTACAACGAAATATGGATGTGCAAACGCCTTTTATGGATGTAAAATCGGTATTTGATCGAAATATATTGGCTGAAGCGGGATTTAAGGTTTGGCGTTTGTGATGGATGCTTCGAAAAAAAAGATCTTGGTGACAGGTGCGGCAGGATTTATTGGTGCATATGTGAGTCAAAGCCTTCTAAAACAGGGTCATCAAGTGATTGGCTTGGATAACCTCAATGATTATTATGATGTGCAACTCAAAAAAGATCGTTTGAAGTGGTTTGATAGTCAATCAGACTTTGAGTTTATCAAACTTGATTTAGCAGACCGTGCGGGTATGGAAAGCCTCTTTGCAGAGCATAATTTTGATGGGGTGGTGAATCTAGCCGCGCAAGCTGGTGTGCGTTATTCCATAGATCACCCACATGCGTATGCAGATAGTAATTTGGTGGGTTTTTTAAATGTCTTGGAAGGTTGTCGGCATGGCGGCGTAAAGCACCTGCTATTTGCCTCATCATCATCGGTGTATGGTGAGAATAAAAAGATTCCCTTTGCCATTGAAGATAGGGTGGATCATCCGATTTCTCTCTATGCGGCAACAAAAAAATCCAATGAGTTGATGGCCCATGCTTATGCGCATTTGTATGAATTTAAGGTGACTGGGTTACGGTTCTTTACGGTGTATGGCCCTTGGGGTCGCCCTGATATGGCATATTTTTCGTTCACCAAAGCGATGATCGAAGGCAAAACCATTGATGTGTACAATCATGGTGAAATGCAGCGTGATTTCACCTATATTGATGATGTGGTGGAAGCGGTGACGCGCTTGGTCGCCAGAGATCCAACCTCAAAGTATAAAATTTATAATATTGGTAACCATGCCCCCGAAACGTTGATGGCGTTTATTGAGTCCATTGAATCAGCCTTGGGGAAAAAATCAGAAAAGAACTACTTACCCATGCAAGCAGGTGATGTACCTGTAACTTATGCCGACGTCCAAGATTTGATGACCGATGTGGATTTTAAACCTGATACCCCATTGCAAGATGGCATTAGGAACTTTGTGGACTGGTATAGGGATTATTATGACGCGTGATTTTAGAGAATTATTTGCACAAGCAGCCTGGTTTTCTCCTGATTTAACACGTGACTGGGTGCGGTATCGCAATGATGATAATCCAACAGGTGTATGCTGGCATGTGAAAGAAAGCAGTGAAACACCCTTGCTTTCTGTCATCATTCCCACTGCCGATGCCGATAGGGGCGGTTACTTCATCAAGCTGATGGACTCTTTAGCCCAGCAAGATATGCAGGATTTTGAACTCATTGTGCTTAAAGGCGATAAACGCCAAGGGCGTGGCATCAATATTTGTGCCGCTATGGCAAAGGGTAAGTATTTACTGACAGTGGATGATGATTCATCGCTACCTGATAGCCAGACATTCACAAAAATGATGGCTGCTATGGATAAGCATGCAGATATTGGCATGGCTGGTGGTAATAACACTGTACCCGATTGGGCAACAGCATTTGTGAAACGGGTGATGACACAAGTGCCACGGCGCAGTTGGCAGCCTGTGAAAAAAATTATGGATTCAGATTTGGCAGAACATCCTTGCCTCATCATGCGTGCGGATTTATTTCGTGAGGTGGGTGGTGAAAATGAGGTGATTCCACGCGGGCTTGATCCTTATTTAAGACAGGTTTTTCGTGAGGCGGATACGCGTGTGGTGGTGTTGCCTGATATTATTTATCATCATTTACCACCTGAAACATGGGGTAGATTATTGGGGCAAATGAAGCGCAATGGTTATCAGGCAGCTTATGCCAATATCCACTCGCCTGAATGGGTGATTGAAACACCTGCGGAACATGGTGAATTTGTGTTGCGCGTGCCACTGTGGAAACGGGTGTTACGCTTTCCATTGAATATGTTGAAAAGCTTATTACAGGGTAAATGGCTGTGGGTGCTGTGTGAAATATGTTATGCGTGGGGATTTTTACGTGCCTGGGTTAAGGAGAGGTGATGTCGAAAGAACAGGATTGGTCGCAAGCAGAAAAGTTTTTTGCACGTTCTTGGACGCATATTTTTTACTTTTGGAAGTTGCGCCAAATTATGTTGGCAAAAACAGTCAAAACATTGCTTCAAAAACAGAACAGTAATGCTGGTGTTCGCATTATGGATTTGGGCTGCGGGCCCGGCACCAATTTATTTGATGTGTATGATATATGTCGTGAATTTGAGGGTGTTGAATGGTTCGGTTTGGATTTAAACCAACGCGAGGCAGCCATGGGGGCAGGGCGTAGCCGTTACCGTGTGCAAGAGCGTAACATGCAGGGAGTTCACTTTATGTCTGGTGATATTTTTAAGCTTCCTTTTGCTGATAACAGCATTGATATTCTGATTTCATCTGAAGTGGTGGAACATTTGCCTGCTCCATTGCCTGCATTGCAAGAAATGCAAAGGGTGTTGAAACCCAAGGGTTATGCCATGGTGACCACACCTAACCCACGAAATTTACCTGAAATGTTCGGTTATTTTTTAGATAAAATAAGCTTTGGGGCTTTTAAAAATTTTTATTGGAAGGGGCAAGATGAAGTATCTGCACCAGCACTGGATGCTGAGGTGGGTTTTGGACATGTGTCGGTACACCCATTCCCTATTTGGTGCGATTGGTTCGAAAGTATTGGTATGCCAGTAGTGAAAAAAGTGCGCGGTCCTTTGTTATTTGGCAGCCCTTTTTTTGATAGACATCGTTTTTTGATTGGGCTATTGCTGATGTTGGATCCTATTTTGGATCGCTTACCCTTTCGTTTTTTAACGACCACCAATTTAGGGATGTTATGTCAGAAAAAATAATTAAAAAATATATTTGACAATTGACCTAAAATTTCTACCTTTCGCGCCAGTTCGTAAGGCGCTTTAGCTCAGCTGGTTAGAGCATCGGAATCATAATCCGGGTGTCCGGGGTTCGAGTCCCTGAAGCGCCACCACATCTAACTCCGTTGGGGTTCGTTTAAAGCCAGTAAGCCTAGTGTTTACTGGCTTTTTTCTTGAAATATTATCTGAGTACGTTCATAGTGCCTCACTAGAAACCAATAAGAATACCAGTTGCTAGTCTACTAGATATTTTTTTCCGCGATGCAATCTTAGCTTACGCTCATACTCTTTGGGATCTTTTAGCTGTGTCATGGCACCTTCACGCGGAAAAAGTGCGTCATACAAGCGCGATACCCAAAAACGCAGAGCGGATACACGCAACAACATTGGTAATGATGCTTCCTCTTCAGCCTTTAATGGACGCAAGGATGTATAACCCTTTAAGAAAACATGCATACGCTTCTCATCAGCATCACCCAGCACAACCGCTTGCGCGTTCAATGAAATTGCAATATCCATCACCCAAGGTGCGCTATGGGCATAATAAAAATCAATAATTCCTGCCACATCTTCACCCTCAAAAAGAATATTATCCACGAATAAATCGCCATGAATCACACCAGTTGGCAAAACATGCGATATATAACATTGCTGCTGCTTCAATTCATCTTGCAAAAGTAAAGCGGCGTCCTTCCCATAGGCTTCCTCACAACGCTCCATCACCTTTTGAACCATCTCTTGCAACCAAATTTCGCCCGTTGGATTTTCACGTTGCATCTCAAAATCTTTTCCCGCCAAGTGCAATTGCGCCAAAGCTACGCCCGAAGCTTGCAACTGCCCCTCATTCAAAGCATCCAAGATTTTACCTGGTAGGCAGGAAACAATACAGCCACATTTTTTTTCACCATCATGGATCAGTTTAAATAACAAGGCATTATCATCACACATCATCACATCAGGGCATGACAAGCCTTTTGCCGATAAATGCCGCATCAAGCGCATAAAATATGGCAATTCATTTGCATCTAACCGTTCAAATATAGTTAGGACAAATCGACCTTGCTCAGTGTTAACAAAGAAATTGCTATTTTCAATGCCCGCAGCAATGCCCTCAAAGCTTTGTAGTGCACCTAAATGGTAAGAAGATAAAATGGATTCAATATCAGAGTGGGTAAGTTCAGTATAAACAGACATGGTCGCTATATTATAAAAACATTACATAATTACTACGCTACATGTTTATCCAGCATTCATGGTTTGATAAAGCGCGCATTCAACTAGTAAGTGCAACTTGAGTTAGTTTAGTTTTTGTATTGAAAAACACTTCATGCGGCGTTTTATACCCCAGTGTTTTTCGAGGTCGATGATTGAGTCTGTGGGTAATGAAGTCACAACTTGATTGGATACCGTATTGAACAACCGTTTCTTGGGTATGTATTGCCTGACTAAACCGTTGGTTTTTTCATTTAACCCTCGTTCCCATGAAGCATAAGGGTTGGCAAAAAACGTATCTGTTTTGAGGGTTTGAGCAACACGAACATGGTCACAGAATTCCAAACCGTTATCTTTGGTGATGGTGTGAACCTTGTCTTGGAATGGGCTCAACAAGCGAATCTCCGCATCAGCCACAGGTTTAGCTTTCTTGCTTTTGAGTATCTCCACCTGCGTGTATTTGGACTTACGCTCAACGAGTGAAACGATAGCTCCCTGATGCCCTTTGCCAACAATAGTATCAGCTTCCCAGTCTCCAATGCGTGTTTTCATATCAACGATTGCGGGGCGTTGTTCAATACCTATCCGATTGGGTATCTTACCGCGCCTATTCATTGAACCATAACGCTTCTTGCGTTGTTATTGACAGCGGAGAAAGGTATACAAATCACCACCCTTAGCCTTATCCGCGTACACATATTGGTAAATCCATTCATGGCTGATAAAACGACCGCCTTCCATACGCAAACGTGCTCCAATCTCCTCAGGTGACCATTCCATACACAGCAAAGCTTCAACTTGTTGCCATTGTTCCTTTGAAATAGAGGTCGTGATTTTATCTTGCCTACGTTGCAGTGTAAAATGATGGGCTTCTTTGGCGCGATAACCGCGTTGACCATGATTGAGCTTAAGCTCTTGGCTGATTGTCGATTTATGAACACCAACCAATCGAGATATTTCAATTTGAAAGTGCCCTGCTTTATTGAGCACGGCAATCTGATATCGTTGCTCTTGGGTTAGCTGCGTGTAGTTCATATCTTGTCCTTTGATAAGTCGTGTTTGAAAAGACCAAGACTGCTACCGCAGCTGATTCCTTCAACAGATTTTCAAAGTTGCACTTACGAGTTGAATGCGCGTCTGGTTGTATTATTCTTGTTATCAGGCATTATTACCTCGGCGGTTTCAAGTGCAACATGCGCAAAATGTTTATCAAAGTCGAAGGACTCAGGCATGTATATTTCAGCAGGACACCTGAAGTTCAAGCTTTTTCGTGGTCGGGTGTTTAACTTCCAAGTAATACCATCAAGTTCTTGCTGATAATATCCTGATAAATCAGTGCCTTTGGGCAGATACTGTCTAAGCAGTCCATTGGTATTTTCATTGCGTCCACGTTGCCAAGGGCTATGAGGGTCAGCAAAGTAAACCTTAATTCCCGTTTCAGCTGCCAACAATTCATGCCATTTCACGACCTTGATCATAGGTCATGCTTAAACGATTTTGGGCATCAATACGGTTAAGGACATGGGCAAAACCTTGCTCGACATCTTTGGCAGTCGCAGAGTCTAATTTAACCAATGTTACAAACAAACTTGTGTGCTCAACAAGTGTACCTACAGAAGACGCATTACGTGCACCTTTAATCAAATCACCTTCCCAGTGACCAGGAATAATGCGTTCCTCAATCTCTGATGGTCGATCATGAAT
>JAUZQO010000028.1 GCA_030950925.1 Mariprofundaceae bacterium | reverse complement strand
CCCTCCTTCTCATAACGGGTGCTCTTATATTCATATCCCGTAGGTAGACCAAAAGCGTGGTATAAAAGGCTCGTTGACATCCTAAATCCCCCTTTTTTTCGCAGAATATATCAGGGACGGACGTATTTTCCTGATGAACCTTTTTTCGGAGCTTGTCCGCTGATTTCCATAGCTGTTTTTCCAGTGATTCTTTTTGTACTGTTTTCTTTTTTGCCATGCTGTCTCCGTTGGTTTTAGTTCCTGAACTGCACCCCTCCAACTTTAGCTCAGATCAAAGTAATCACCAAGTCTTCATCATTGCCGCCAATGCTGTGGTGAGTCATAATATATAGTCGTTTAAGTATGAATACTACATTATGTTGCTGTCAGCCTCGAATGCTTGTGTCGAGGGTCTATTGATAGATTCCAGACACAAGCACTCTGGAATGACGGTGGTTTAATACTTGAATCACTATAGCTGCGCATACCACATATTATGGACCTGATTGAGGTAGTTTATAAGCAATCAATAGGGTCAATAGTAACACTGTAAATCCCAGTACTGCCATCACGGTTGTTGCCGCAATGCCGCTGCTGACACTCCATGTATAAAGCAATGTGACAGCCAGCATGGCTGTATTTTCAAAGCATTGTTGCACTGCCACAGCATGACCACTGCCCACAGAATCATGCCCAATTTCTTGTAGAATAGCATTGATAGGCACAACAAAAATACCGCCACAGATGCCTGCAATCAGTAGTAATATACGTGCCATCCAAAGCTCATCCACAAACACAAGACAAACAATGCTTACACCTAGACCATAAGCCGCCCAACGCGCACGCCGAACATGTTGCAATGGAATTAAGCGAGGCGCGAGCAAGGCACCGATGCCAATACCAATGGCGATAAACACGGTTAACAATGAAATTTCACTGCTGGTGTGTAACAATAAAACCACAGGAGCCCAAGCGATAATGACCAAGCGCAATACCACGGCCGCCGCCCAAAAAAGACTCACGCCCAAGGTTGCAAAGCGTGCTTGAGGTGTGGCAAATAGTTGTTGAATACTGCCCAAGAAACGATGCCAAACACCGCGATCCTGCCTTGTTTTGGCATGCGCTTCGGGTAAATATTTCATCCGTTTTGCCACCGCTGCGGAAATAAGGTACAGTAAAAACACACCAAGCAATGCGCCTGTAATCGAATAATCTGCCACGGCTGCACCCAAAATCATACCCAATAAAATAGCGATAATGGTGCTGCCTTCGACCCAAGCATTGGCTTTCATCAGCCCTTGATGGCTATCTAAAAGTTCGGGTAAAATACCATATTTTGCAGGGCTATACATGGCAGCACCCACCCCCACAATGGCATAAGAGATCAACGGGTGAACACCGCATACCATCATACCCGCACCAAGGGCTTTGATGATATTGGCAAGCATCAATATCATCGGTTTGGAATAGGCATCGGCCGCTTCACCCACCCAAGGTGCTAACACGACAAATGCAACCAAGAAACAACCTTGCAATGCCGATACATACCAATCGCCTTGCAATGCACCTTGTAAGACCATCGCTACGGCAACAAATAGAATCGCATTATCGGCAAGAGCCGTTAAAAATTGTGCTATTAACAGTTTACCCAGTTCTGGTGTGAATGTTGTTTGATGTTTGTTCATGGCTTGGCAAGTATGGTGGTGAGCAAAGCTTGTGCTGCGATATAATCAACTTTTCCGCTACCCATCAAAGGAATATTTATCACACTGACGAATTGACGAGGCACTTGTAGTTCAGGCATGTCATGACTTTGTGCGTAATGAAGCAAGTTTTTTCGATCCATCGCGGGCAATGTGGACATCAAGACCAATTGCTCACCTTTGCGAGCATCATCGATGGCTAATGCCACATGCATACCCTCAGTCCAACAATGTTTGGCCATTTCTTCCACAGCAGTTAAAGAAACCATTTCACCTGCGACCTTGGCAAAGCGTTTCATACGCCCTTGAATATGCACAAAACCATCATCATCAATATGGACAATATCACCTGTATCATACCAACCATCGTGTGGTGCTTCTAAGCTGCCTTGGGCATCATGAAGCAAATAACCCATCATAATATTTGCCCCTTTGACCCACAAACGCCCACCTTGTTCAATGCCTTGAATCGCCTCTAAACGATGCTCAATACCCGGTAATAACATGCCAACAGTGCCTGCTTTATAGTGCATGGGGGTATTCACTGATAATACTGGGCTGGTTTCAGTCGAGCCATAACCTTCAAGAATGCGTAAGCCAAATTTCTTCATCCATAAATCACGGGTTTCATCTTGTAGTTTTTCAGCCCCAGCAACCACATAGCGCATACTGTAAAAATCATAAGGGTCGGCATGTTTGGCATAAGCGGCTAAGAACACATTCGTGCCAAAAAGCACAGTGGCATTGATGTCATAGGCAATTTCAGGAATGACACGGTAGTGCAAGGGTGAGGTATATAAGAAAATTCGCATGCCTGTTAATAAAGGCAATAAAACACCGCCTGTCATGCCAAATGAATGAAAAACAGGCAAAGCACTTAAACATACATCGCGTTCGGTCATGGCAAGACGGGTACTGATTTGAGCCACGTTGGCCAATAGGTTTTCGTGGGATAACAACACAGCTTTGGGCATCCCTTCTGAGCCTGAAGTAAATAAAATCAAGGCAGGGTCTGAGCTTGTGACATGCTCCAGCCGCTGTTGAAGCGCGTAGCTTGGAAATCTTGCTGCAAGCCATGTTGATATTTTTTGTTTAAGGTCGATGGATGCTTTTACATCCTCCAAATAAATAAACTTGGCATTTTGGCATAACGCTGCTGCCAAATCTTCTAAACCTGCTTGTTGGATAAAGCGGCGTGAAGTGACAATGGTTTGAATGTTGGCGGTTGCCAGCGAACCCACGACTGCTTTTTCCCCCATGGTATAATTTAACATGGCAGGAATTCGCCCGCGTGATTGCAAGCCGAGCAGAGTGAGAATACAAGCCGATGTATTGGGTAAAAGAATGCCAATATGCTCATCTTTTTTTGTGCTTTGTTGTAAAACATCACCCAATAAGAAGCTACGCAATATCAGTTGATGATAGCTTAAAGGCTTGCGCTCAATATCTTCCAATATCACGGCATTACGGCCATGCACTTGCCTTGCTTCAAGAAGTGTATCCCACAAGCGACGCTTATAGGGCGTGGTTTCAAAGACCATGTCTGTCATGATTTGGGCGAGTTTTTTACCTGCTTTGATACGGCGTTCACGCCCTTTCATGGCTTCAGGAAAATCAAAGTGATGGGGTGGTAAAATGGTTAATTTAATGTGTGGAAACCAACGCATATGAAATTTTCCACGCATACGAGAAAAAGGGGTGTATTGCGCGCCATCAATACGAATGGGTAAAATATCTGCATCGGCTTTATCGGCCACCATGCCAGGTCCTGCATAAATTTTCATCAATGCACCTGTCGCTGTGATACGTCCCTCAGGGAAAATGACCACTTTATGCCCTTGTTTCACATAGTGAATCAAACTTTTCATCGCCATGGGGTCGCTATGATCCACGGCAAACAAGCGCACCCAAGGTTTGACAAGGCTCATCCAAGCTTTGTTATAATAACTGCTGTGAATGGCATAGCCGACATCATCGGGTAAAAAAACAGAGAGTAAAATGGCATCAAGAAATGATGTATGATTGGCAACAATCAGGGTGCGCGGATTGAGATGTTGAAAATGTTCCAAGCCATTGACTTCAACATGGTATAATTTTTTTAATAGCCAGCGGAGTATTCGCATACATAGATGTTTCATTGTTTGTCTCCCAAGAAACGCTGGAGTAAAATATCTGCAAGAACCTTCACGCCTTCCTCGCCCTCTCGTTCAATTTTTCCACGACAAGCTAAATTACAAAGACCATCCAAACTTGCCCATAAAGTACGTGCTTCTAAATATACTTCTTGTTTGGATTGGGAAGGATTGACGTTTAGAAATGCTATCTCAATCATATGAAACATCCGTTGATGTTGCGAAAAATACGCCTCAGCACTGCTGTGGTGATCTGCATAAAAATCATGCATGACAAGTTGCCAGCGACGTGAATGAGCCATCACATAATCAATATAAGCCAGCCCCATACCGCGAATGTTTTCCTTGGCATCGCCTGTGTTGATTTGCATGGCATGTTGCACATGGCGTTCCAACGCCTTGAGTGTTTCAAGGTTGACAGCCAAAAGAATGGCATGGATATTTTCAAAGTTCCGATACAAAGAGCCCACAGCACATGACATCTGCGTGGCAATTTTTCGTGCTGATATTGCTTCCAAACCCTCTGACTCAATCAAACCAATGGCGACATTGAGAATGCGTTGACGTTGCTTTTCAACGGTTTCACTGCGTTGTGTTTTCATGTGATACTCCTTGATAAACATAATAATGAACAATGTTCATTTTATAGTGCGAAGTAAAGTGAACAGTGTTCATGTTGTCAAGGCGCGGTCATATTTTCGCTGAAAAAGAAGATGCTGAAACCAATATATTTGCGAGTATTCAATGATGACCTTGGTATCAAGCTCACTTCATGTAACTTTAGGCACACATAAAAAATACCTTGGAGGTTGCCTTATGGTGAAACATATCGTCATGTGGAAGCTTAAAAACAAAGCCGATAGCGAAATTATCCGAGATAAGTTGAATGATTTGATGGGTAAAATACCTGGTTTATTGAATATCGAAGTGGGTATCGATTTTAGTGATAATGATGCCGATTTTCATATGGTATTGGTGGCGGAATTGGAAAATAAAGAGGCTTTGGAAGCCTATCGTATCCACCCCGATCATCAGGCTGTGATTCCTTTGGTACAAACCGCCTGCATTGATCGTGCCGTTGTAGATTACGAAATTTAACCAGTTTAAAAACGTCATTCCCGAAATCTTGTATCGGGAATCTAATGACAGACCCTTGATACAAGCATTCGAGGGTGACGAGACGGAGATCACATGTATTTCAGCTAAACGCGTAAGATCAGTAAAGCAATGACATAAAGCATGTGCGAGGTTTTTCATCTTGCGATAGGATGCGCGTTATTCATCATTATCATCAACAAAGAAATAAGCAGTGCGATATGTTGGCATAATATCTCCACGGTGTAAGAGAGTGTTCCTATGGGAAGAGCGTACCAAAATAAGAAAGTAGATATGGCGAAAACAGCGGGAGCTAAAACGAAAGTTTACTCCAAATATGGTCGCGAAATTTATGTGTGTGCAAAAAGTGGAGGGGTTGATCCCAGTGGTAATTTATCGCTGCGCCGTTTGATTGAAAAAGCCAAAAAAGATCAAGTACCTGCGCATGTGATTAAAAATGCCTTGGATAAAGCGGCAGGTGGTGGTGGCGAAGATTTTGCAAGCGCACGTTATGAAGGTTTTGGGCCCAACAATTGCATGATGATTGTCGATTGTTTGACAGATAACAACAACCGTACATTCAAAGATGTCCGTCAATGCTTCAATAAAAACGCTTCCAAATTGGCAGGTCCTGGTGCTGTGGCACATATGTTTGATCATCAAGCGGTGTTTGCCTTTAAAGGTGACGATGAAGATGTCGTTTTGGAGGCGTTGATGATGGCAGATGTCGATGTTAGTGATATTGAATCTCTTGATGGTATGATCACAGTATTTGCTCCGCATACTGAATTTAACCATGCCAAAACAGCGTTAACAGAAGCTTTTTCTGATATTGTTTTTGAAATGGATGATATTTCCTATGAACCGCAAAACTTAACCGAATTAACAGGCGATGATGTTGAGATGTTTGAAGCCCTGTTAGCGGCTCTCAATGACTGTGATGATGTGCAAAACGTCTATCACAGTGCTGATCTTTGATCGAACGCATATTATTTTTTAAATTCAATCACGCATAAGGATTTTATATGTTTCATGGTGTCATGACGGCGTTGGTTACGCCTTTCAAGCAAAATAGCGACAAACAATGGGTGGTCGATGAAGATGCTTATTGCGCCCATTTGGATCGGCAAATGGAAGCAGGTATCGATGCTTTTATTCCTACTGGAACCACAGGTGAAGCCGCAACCCTGACCTTTGAGGAACACAAACGTTTGATTGATATGACTGTTCAACATGTGAATGGGCGCATGCCTGTGATTGCAGGCACGGGTAGTAACAATACCGCAGAATCCATTGAACTCACCCAAGCAGCCAAAAAACTGGGTGCAGATGCAGCTTTGTTAATTTCACCCTATTACAACAAACCCATGCAAGAAGGGATTTATCAACATTATAAAGCCGTGGCGGATGCGGTTCATTTGCCTCAAATTTTATACAATGTCCCTGGTCGCACACATTCCAATATTTCCCCTGAAACAACCGCTCGTTTGGCAAGTCACCCCCATATTGTGGGCATCAAAGATGCCACCGCAGATTTGGCGCACTTAACCCGCAATATGATGCAATGCCCTGATAGTTTTGAATTTTACTCGGGTGATGATGCAACGACGCTTCCTTTTTTACTTTTGGGCGGTTCGGGGGTGATTTCGGTGGTTTCCAATGTTGCCCCAAAAACCATGAAGAAACTAACCGCATCGGTTGCCTTGGGTGACCTTGATACAGCCAAAGCAGCACATTTTTCCTTGCAGAACTTGAGTGATGCGATGTTTATGCAAAGCAATCCGATTCCTGTGAAAGCAGCTTGTCAGTTGTTGGGCTGGATGGATGGTGGTTTGCGTTTACCCCTCACGAGACTCAATCATGAGGATAGCCAACGTCTTGCGGCTGCCATGCGAGCCTTTGAATCATCTGAGGAAGCACTCACCCTTGCATAGTTTTTAAAGGCATGTCTTTTTCTGTAAAAAAATTACCTTTTCATCGACGTATTATTTTTTCTTTACGACGTTTGGCGCATTCTTTTGCCTATTTTTTAGCCAGTGTGGTGGCACTTTGGTTGTTTTTGGTGGTGTTGATGTTGGCAGAATCTGCCATTTATAGCCTGACGGGTATTTCGGTTTCCATGTGGGCAATGGTGGTGGCCGCCATTGCAGCGGCTTGGTTTTTTCTACCTGTTGTGCAATTTTTACAACATCTGATGGATCGTCTCTTGTTTCGCCAACAGTTGGATACCTTGCATGCTATTCAAGAGTTGGGCGTTAGTGATTTGGCATCTTTACCTCAAGAACATGTGGAAATGGCATTGTTGGAACGCATTGCCAAGCTTTGCCACCGTTCTCAAATTACTCTCGATGAGCGTAACAGCGATGGGGCAGGGCGTTTGTTCAGCTATCCCAAACATGCTCCCATCCCTCCCATGCAAGGGCAAAATTGCGATGCCTATGAACTTGTTCTTCCCATTGAATGGCAACAAGGCATGGCATGGTTACATTTGGGCATGCGTACCGATGGCTGGCCAACCGATCAGGATGAGCGAAAAAGTTTGAAAGACTTGGCAAGTTTTGCAGCAATGAGTTTGGAACATGCAAGGCTTTTACATGAACAATCTCAACAGGTACGTTTGGACTCGATCAGTCGCGTCACAGGGCAACTCCACTCCCATGATATTAAAAACCGTTTGCATGATTTGGCATTTCTAGCCCATCATCTGGAATCAGGAAAATTGGAAGAAGATGAACTCAAAGTGTTGGTGGGTTCCATTCGAAAAGTGGTGGGACGTATGGAAACAGTCATGCTGCGTATGGCAGACCCAAATGCTCCGATTCACCCCAAACTTAAAGCCTGTGATATCAGATATCTGTTACAACAACAGCAAGATGAACGGTTATGGCCTGAATCCATCCATATTGACGCTGATTTACCCCCTTTACCTGCCGTTGCCGCAGATTCAGTGTTATTACAAGGTGTGATTGAAAATCTTTTTGATAATGCTGTCGAAGCGATGAACAAGCAGGGTACTTTGCATATCAGTGCCAAACAAGATGCATCCAATATCATCATTGCCATTCGTGATCACGGCAACGGCATGAGCGATGATTTCATCAAAAACCGTTTGTTTCGTTTATTTTCAACGAGCAAAGAAGATGGCTTGGGGATTGGTTTATATTTAAGCCAACGTATCATCGAAGCCCATGAAGGTCAGCTTTTTGCCAGCAGTGAAGGCATTGGCAAAGGTTCCACTTTTTGGGTGGTATTACCCTGTTTTGAGTATCAAGCATGTGAGGACAGTGCATCATGAGTATCCAGCAAAGTATTTTGGTCATTGACGATAATGACATCAACCGTTTAAACCTTAAATTACTTCTAAAAAATGACTACCAAGTCTTGGAAGCAGGTGATCCGAGTGCCGCAGAGCAATGTCTTGCCAAGCATCGGGTCGATCTTGTTGTCCTTGATTTGGCATTACCTCCTGAACCTGACAACCCTGAAATTGGCTTGGCTTACCTTTGCCAAATCAAAGAAGAAAATCCTGATACGCCTGTGGTAGTGATTACAGGACATGATCAACATGAGTTAGCTTTGCGCGCACAAGCCGATGGTGCTTTGGGTTTTTTTGGTAAACCCTTTAACCCCGATGATGTCAAAAACACCATTGATCAAGCCATGCAAAACCGTCAACAAGCCTTGCGTGAAGAGCAGCTTCGTCATGCTTTGGACACCCGTATGGGACATCAAATTTTAGGTAAAAGTGCTGCCATTCAAAACCTATGTAAACTGATTGCTCAAGTCGCACCGACACCTTCGAGTGTATTGATTCGTGGTGAGACGGGCGTGGGCAAAGAATTGGTGGCTCGTTGTTTGCATGAACAAAGTCAACGCGCCGAACACCCCTTTATTGCCATCAATTGCGCAGCGATGAGTGTGGAACACCTTGAATCTGAATTGTTTGGTCATGAAAAAGGGGCTTTTTCAGGTGCTGGTGAACGAAAACTGGGTTGGTTTGAACGCGCCAATGGCGGTACTTTATTTTTGGATGAAGTCGCAGACATGCCTTTGTCGGTTCAAGCCAAACTGTTGCGTGTGTTGGAGCATGGTGAGTTTTCACGCTTGGGCGGAGGCTCGATGATTCGATCCGATGTGCGTTTGATTTGTTCCAGCAAGATGGAATTAGAAGATTTGATTAAACAATCAAAATTTCGTGATGATCTTTATTATCGTATCCATGTGGTTGAAATCAATGTACCGGCACTGTCGGAACATATGGATGATTTACCCATCCTTGTGGACTATATTTTACTGCAAAAATCGGCTTTGTGTGGCAAAAATATCATCGATATCAGTGAACAAGTTTTACAAGATATGTATGAATATCCTTGGCCAGGCAATGTCCGTGAATTGGAAAATGTGATAGAACGCGCCGTAGTGTTGTGTACCTCGAACCGCATTGAACAATTGCCCAGCTTGTTAAACCCTCATCTTTTGCAAGCTTCTGAAGATCCATTTGAAACTTGGCTTCTCAGTTTACCCAAAGAAGGTATTCGCTCGGAAAAAGAAGTCGCAAATTTTGAACGACGCTTGCTGCTCACTGCCCTTCAACGTCACCACAACATCAAAACACAAGCAGGGCGATGGCTGGGGTTTGGTGATCGTGCAAAAGATAAAATGCGTTATTTGTGTGATAAATATGATATTGAGATTCCCGAAGAATCATGAAATTACTTTTCGTAATTTTGGCTCTTTTCTTGTCGTTCAGCAGCCATGCAGACGAAAAACAGGACTATCTATATTACCGTGATGTCAATGTGGCTCCTTATCAAAACTTGCGCGAATTTTTTGATATGCCCGACCGTTCAGGGCGTTATCAAGTCACCTTGGTTTCGGATTCCATTGGCCCTTTAACGTTTGATGTGCGACGCGTGGAAGGTGAAAAAGAAACGCATTTACAAAAAACACGCAGTTATGCCATCGGTGACCATGAATTTCATGCTGTGTTTAAAAATATGATGGGTAACGATGATTTAATCGTTGAAATTGCCAATTCCAACCCAGTATTTGGTGCGAAGGTTTCCGTCATCGTGGTGGAGTTGCCAGAGGGGAGTTGAACGAAGCAATGGTTTGTATTGTTTGAAGTTCGTCGTCATGAATCGGACTGCTGCAACTGTCTTAACACCTTCTGAGTGATATGATGATTGTAAGGGTTGATTTTCCAGTGGGTTGGCATCCAGCCCACTAAAAAACGATAAAAATCAGCTTGGGCATACGGCATTAACATGCGCCACTCAGCTTCAACAGTTTCGCCATCCATCGCTGGATGGTATATGGAAAGTGCTTGCTTGAGTTGTGTTAAATAGGCACTTAACAATGCTTCTTGGTGTTGTTCATGTTCTGTATCTGATAAGCAACTGCCTAAAAAATAGGCGACATCTTTCATGCCACACCCATGCCCAATATATTGAAAATCCACGGCTGCGACCTTGCCTGATTGCTTGGGAAAACAGAAGTTTGCAAGTTTGGCATCACCATGAATCAAGGTTTGATAGACCGCATCATTTAATACTGTATCCATCAATGGCGCAGCTTTACGTAAATCATCATCATGCATGGCTGCGAGTTCATCAGGGCGTGTAGCTAAATGCCAATAACTCCCCACTTTCCATAAATCTTGGGCTTTAGTGCCCATGAATTGCGCATGAAAATGAGCCAACCATGTTAAACAAGCGTCTATAGTAATTCAAGCATTAACACGGCATTTAATATAAGCTTGCCAGAATTATTTTTTTAATCAAGGGTGGATAAATGGCTTACAGTCAAGATTTATGAAAACGAGTAGTTACTTATGTTGAGGAAGGGAACATACAGCT
>JAUZQO010000027.1 GCA_030950925.1 Mariprofundaceae bacterium | reverse complement strand
CATCAAAATCAATCTTCTTAACATACCAAGGTGATGTAATGCCCAATGCTGCTTCAAATAACTTTTGCATGATCTCGAAATCCTAATCCCTATGAAATGTCAAAATTATAATCGCTATCCACTCAAAATTCAAAAGAGCCTTTTGTGGTGGTATTGGTATTGCTGCGACCACACCATTCATTTAATTGAAAAAAAAGAAAAGATACACCTTGGTGAAGCCAACATGAAGAATAGATTAGAAACCATGATCATTAAAACAGCATGAAATTATTTGTACCGCCACTGGAACTCACGGGTCTTGAAGGCTTTACAGATGAAAAGGATATTTTTAAACGTAAAGATTTTGGTGAAAAATTAACGAACCTTATTAAAAGTACAGATGATGAATGGGTATTAGCCATTGATGCCCCTTGGGGAGAAGGAAAAACCACATTTATTAAGATGTGGAAGGCTTCGTTGCAGCAAGATGATGATATGTTATGTGTTTTATTTGATGCCTTTGAACACGATTATCAGCAAGATCCATTTTTGGCGATCGCTAGAGAAATTTATGATCTTATTGGTGATAAAGAAGTCGATCTGAAAGAGAGTTTTAAAAAGAAAAGTTTGGCACTTTTTAAAACGACGGGACGTGTAGCAGTACGCGTGGCTATAAAGTCATTAATAGCGGGTATTTTGGATGAAACAGCCTTTAAAGGGAGCGGTGCTGAAGATGATATATCAAGCACTTTAGATCAGTATGTGGGAGAGCAATTGGAGTCAGTAAAAAAAGATAAAGAAAGCTTGGAGTATTTTAAAGCCTTCTTGAAGGAACTCCCTCAACAACTGGGGAAGAAGAAACTTGTTTTCATGATTGATGAATTGGATCGTTGTAGACCACCTTTTGCACTTGAAATTTTAAAAAAAATAAAACACTTGTTTTCTGTACCCAATATTGTGTTTGTCCTGTCATTAAACCGCGAGCAGTTGGAAGAATCCATTCGGTGTGAATATGGTCGGTCGGTGGATGCAAGTCAGTATTTGCAAAAGTTTATCAATATATGGGCGCATTTACCAAAACTAGAAGATAAATATATGAGTGATGCAAAACAATATATTTGTCAATGTTTAAATCTGATGGATCCCGATAGTGATCGCACTCAATCTAGGCATCATATAGTGGAAACCTTAGCTGATCTTGCCGATTATTATCATTTATCACTTCGTGCCATTGAACGAATACTCACCAATTTGGCGATTCTTAAAAATTCTAGAGGTGTGTTAGACGAACCGTATACTAAAATAAGTGTGTATTTAGCGGTGATTAAAGTACATTATCCATCAAGTTATAAGAAATTATCTAGTGGTGAATTATCGTATAAAGCACTATTGGAAGAAACTGAACTAAACAATCTACGTTCTAAACAAGGTGTTCATGACCCTCAAGGACACTTTATTAAATGGATTTTATTCTATTCGATGTCCACCAATGAAGACATAGAAGCTTTTAAAGCTAGAAATAATTTTCCAACTCCCGCTTATTATTCAAAGGTAGATATTCCTTTGTTATGTAAGTGGATGGATATGTTTCAATAGTGGGTGGGTGATAATGTGTTATAAAAAATATTTCCAGTGCTGGGAGTTTAAACGATGAATATCCATGAATATCAGGCAAAAGAAATCTTAAAATCCTTTGGTGTCGCTGTGCCGAATGGTCAACTGGCATGGACGGCAGATCAAGCTGTTGGTGCAGCAAAAGAGCTGGGTGGATCTATTTGGGTGGTGAAGGCACAAATTCATGCAGGTGGTCGTGGTAAAGTCGGTGGTGTACGCATTTGTAAATCACTGGGTGACGTAAACAAAGCAGCGGGTGCTTTGTTAGGCTCAGTATTGGTGACCAAACAAACAGGCGCAGGCGGCAAAGAAGTCGGCAAGGTGTATATCGAAGAAGGTCTGGACATTGCCCGTGAATTTTACTTATCTTTGTTGGTGGACAGAGAGCAAGCATGTATATCATTTGTGGCGAGTCCTGCGGGAGGCATGGATATTGAAGAAGTAGCTGCCACACAGCCTGAGAAAATTCAAACTTTTCCCATTCGGGATATTCAAGCTTATGATACAAGCAAGATGGCGATGTTTTTAGGCTTGGATGGTGGCGCAGTAGCGCAATTTGATAGCTTGGTGCGAAAGTTATATCAAATGTTTGTGGCACAAGATGCGGCGATGCTGGAACTCAACCCTTTGGTATTGACAAATTCAGGCGATTTGGTGGCACTTGATGCCAAGTTTGTGGTGGATGATAATGCCTTGTATCGGCAGGAAGGCATTTCAGCGATGCGTGATTTATCAGAAGAAGACCCACGCGAGATTGAAGCAGCGAAATTTGGATTAAATTATATTCAACTCGATGGCAATATTGCTTGCATGGTCAATGGAGCTGGATTGGCGATGGCAACCATGGATATGATTCATATGAAAGGTTCAGAGCCTGCGAACTTCTTGGATGTAGGCGGAGGTGTGACTATTCCTGCGGTGACAGAAGCCTTTAAATTGCTCTTTTCAGACCAACACGTCAAAGCGGTGTTGGTGAATATTTTTGGTGGTATTGTCCGCTGTGATATTATTGCACAAGGCTTACTTGAAGCGATAAAAACCCACCCCATGAATGTGCCTGTGGTCATGCGTTTGGTGGGAACGAACGAAGAAGTAGGTCAGGCATTGGTAAAGGGTGCAGGTTTGAATGTGTACTGGGCGGATGATTTGGATGAGGCTGCAAGCATTGCAGTGAAGGTGATAGCATGAGCGTATTATTAGATAAAAACACCCGTGTAATTTGCCAAGGGTTTACAGGTAAACAAGGCACGTTTCATTCCGAACAAATGTTGGCGTATGGCACAAACTTGGTGGGTGGTGTAACACCCAAAAAAGGTAGGCAAACACATCTTGCTAAGCCTGTATTTGATACGGTTGCGGATGCTGTGAAAGAGGAAGGAGCAGAAGCGAGTGTTATTTTCGTGCCACCACGCTTTGCTGCGGCTGCCATTGTTGAGGCGGCTAATGCTGGATTAAAGCTGATTGTGTGTATCACTGAGGGTATTCCTGTCTTGGATATGCTTAAGGTCAAAGCGACATTAAAAAATAGTCATACTGTACTGATTGGTCCGAACTGCCCAGGGATTATCACACCGGGTGAAGCAAAAATTGGCATTATGCCCGCACATATTCATAAGCCTGGTCGGGTCGGCGTGATTTCACGTTCGGGTACACTCACCTATGAGGCAGTGGATCAACTCACCAAAACAGGTTTGGGGCAGTCCACTTGTATTGGTATGGGCGGCGATCCGATTCATGGCATGGATTTTATAGATGCGCTTAAACTCTTTGAAGCGGATGAGCAAACCGAAGGCGTGGTGATGATTGGAGAAATTGGTGGTGCAGATGAAGAACATGCCGCTGCATTTATTAAACATCATATTTCCAAGCCTGTGACCGCCTTTATTGCGGGTGCAACAGCGCCAACGGGGAAGCGCATGGGACATGCAGGCGCGATTATTTCAGGTGGCAAAGGTACAGCCGATGCGAAATATACTGCATTGGCAGCGGCGGGTGTCGCGATTGAACATAATCCAACTTTGTTGGGTGAACGTATGCTTGAGATGTTGAGGTAGTGTTTGAATGAATATGATGGATGATGTACTGGCTTGGACATTTCTACAAGTACCTTTAAGTCGTTGGTTGTTGACCATGCTCGTGGTTCTTTTGACGGTGTTTTCCCAACGTTATCTTATCGGTAACTTACATCGCATCACCCACCATCTCGCCGAAAAAACACAAACACATTGGGATGATATTTTCTTTGCAGCCGCTGAAAAACCTGCCAATGGATTGATTCTTGTGGTGGGTGTGACATTCGCTATTCATATCTTGGATATACCCAAAGATGTTTTTTCTATATTGAATAGTATCAATGATGTATCGCGTGTTTTAACCATTGCACTGGCTATTTGGTTTATTTGGCGTTTTTTGGATGGCTTGTCGGCTTATTTTAATGATGCCGCGATTCATACGGATACAGTGCTGGATAATCAACTCATTCCGGTGTTGTTTAAAACGCTGAAAATATTTTTGGTGATGACCGCTATTTTAATGTTGGCTCAAAATATGGGCTATTCGATTTCAGGCTTGATTGCCTCATTGGGTATTGGTGGTATTGCTGTGGCGATGGCAGCCAAAGATACGATTTCCAATATTTTTGGTTCCATCATGATTTTGGTGGATCGCCCCTTTAAAATCGGTGACTGGGTGAAAACCAGTGCGTTTGAAGGGGTGGTGGAAGAAATAGGCTTTCGCTCCACACGTATTCGTACATTTGGTAAAACACTGGTCAACGTTCCCAATTCTCAATTGGCAAATATGGTCATTGAAAATATGGATGCGCGTTCCAAGCGGCGGATTAAAATGCGAATTGGTCTGACGTATGATGCTTCACCTGAACAAATGCGCCAAGCGATTGAGGGTATTGAAAAAATACTGCGTGAGCATCAAGGTGTGGATCAAAGTTATTTTTTGGTTAAATTTGATGAATTTGAAGATTCATCGCTGTCTATTTTCTTATATTATTTTAGTCAAAGTACGGTCTGGGAGGAGTATTTACAGGTTCGCCAAGAAGTGAACTTAGAAATGATGCAATTATTTAAAAATATTGGGTTAGCTTTTGCATTCCCTAGTATGAGTATTTATCCCGTTACGTCTTAATTTCTTGGGGTATTATAAAATGAGAATTACTGACAAGTAACCCTGCTATAGTCATTCAAGTATAGAACTATCATTTCTATCATCCAATCGTCACCCTCGAGTGCTTGTATCGAGGGTCTATCATTAGATTCCCGATAAAAGATTTCGAGAATGACGTGGTGATTTAATACTTGAATCACTATATTTTCCAGCGCAACATCAGTCCATCCACTCACGAAACCACATTTCAAGCATAATCAAACTCCACAAACGATGTCCAAGTTCCAATTTTCCACTTTGATGTAGGCGTAACAATTCCAACACTTTTTCAGGCTTGAAGATACCCCGTTGCTTAAATCTATCGGAGACAAACAAGCTTTCCGTCCATTTCCCTAAATCACCACGCAACCATGTGCCAATGGGAATGGTAAAACCTTGCTTACGTGGTTTAAGAATTTCCGCAGGCAAATAACGCTCCGCCACCTTGCGCAACAAATATTTCCCGCGCCCATCCTTGAAACGCAAACCCAACGGCAATGCCATTTCCCATTCAAGAAGCTTGTGATCCAATAATGGAACACGCACCTCAAGACCATGCGCCATGCTCATGCGGTCTACCTTAAACAATACATCTTCAGGCAAATAGTATGCCAAATCGGTATAGCAAAATCGGTTTTCATCTTGATATTGGTATAATGATTCATGTAATATATCAATAGGTTCACTTGCCAAACTTGCGCGATAATGATCATGATATAAATCATGGCGAAATGCCTGTGATACCGTCATCCGTCTTAAATAGCGAGCATCAGCATCATGCGATACATCAAATAACCCACGCTGCGCTAAGCCTGTTTTCCCCGTTCGATATGCCCATTGCCAGCCTGAAAAATGTATTTTAGGCAACAAGCGTGGCAAACTTAAAGCACGACGCGTCCAATCATACCCAAAAAAGGGTTCATCGCCGCCATCACCAGACAATACAACCTTCACCTTCTTACTGGCAACCTGAGATACCAAATAAGTGGGTAAAATTGAATTATCAAACAATGGTTGTTCAAGATGTTGTAAAAATAAAGGCAGCTTTTCCACCAAGTCCAAACCAGCCACATGGGCAACATGTTCACTGCCGATATGCTCTGCCACCATCTTGGCCCAGCTACGTTCATCACCGCCACCATCAAAGCCAATGGTAAACGTCTTCAGGGGCATATTCATTTGCTTGGCAGCCATAGCACAGACCAAGGATGAATCCACGCCACCTGATAAAAATGCACCAATATCCACATCCGCCAATAAATGCGATGCCACGGCATCATTAAGGCGAACATCCAATTCATCCGTTAACGCTTCCTCATTGCCTTGCAAGGTTTCCACACCCGATAAAGACCAATAAATCTCAAGCCGATAGTCACCATTTTTCCATATCAAAAGGTGGGTAGGTGGCAACACACACACACCTTCAAAGATGGTTTCTGGGCGTGGCACGTAACCCAATGCCAAATAAGCATCAATCATTGGGGCATTGAGTGATTTCGGAACACACCCATGCTCAAAAATCACCTTGATTTCCGAGCCAAAGACCAGCCCCCCATCATGCTCAGCATAAAATAGCGGCTTGATACCGACTCTATCTCTCGCCAACAACATAGTTTGCTCTTTCTCATCCCACAGCGCGATGGCAAACATGCCTGAAAGCCGCGCTACAACACCTTTCCCCCACTGTAAATATCCTTGGAGAATCACTTCGGTATCCGAGTGTCCACGAAAGCTATGCCCAGCCTGAATCAACACTTCACGCAGATCAGGTGCATTATAAATCTCACCATTGAATGACAAGTGTACACCTTGCGCCGACATCGGCTGCGCCCCAGTTCCGCTTAAATCCTGAATCGACAAACGGGCATGAGCAAGTCCTGCCATATCATCGAACCACACACCACTGGCATC
>JAUZQO010000026.1 GCA_030950925.1 Mariprofundaceae bacterium | reverse complement strand
GCTTAGATAGTTAAGATGCGTGCTTTGAAATTAAAGGAGAATATGCATGCTAACTGCCAGTATTGTGATTATTATTGGTCTTGTATTATTGGTATGGAGTGCGGATCGCTTTGTTGAGGGTGCTTCAGGTATTGCGAAGAATTTCCACGTATCCCCGCTTGTTATTGGGTTAACGATTGTCAGCCTATGTACATCGCTCCCCGAAATGATTGTTGCAGGTATTGCAGCCTTGGAAGGCAATAATAATTTAGGTATTGGTAATGCGATAGGCTCAAACATTGCAAATATAGGCTTAGTGCTTGGTGTTACCGCACTGATTGCACCTTTGACGATTCAATCCCATGTTCTTCGGCGCGAAATTCCAGTGTTGTTTTTAATTATGTTTTTGGCTTTGGCTTTGTTTTGGGATGGTGAGCTTAGTCAAATTGATGGCATGATATTATGTGGTGCATTGTTTATATTTGTATTTTGGCTGTATAAAATGGGCATGAAAGAGCGTGATGCGCTGCTTGAAGCTGAGTTTCAAGATGTGATTCCTGACAATATGGACATGAAAACATCAGTGATGTGGTTAATTGTCGGCTTAATTGTGCTGATTGCTAGCTCGCGGATGATGGTTTGGGGCGCAGTGAAAATTGCAACGTTGCTTGGGGTGAGTGATTTGGTGATTGGTTTAACTATTGTTGCTATTGGTACAAGTTTGCCTGAGCTGGTGGCATCCATTACCAGCGTACTTAAAAATGAGGCGGAATTAGCGGTGGGTAATATTATTGGTTCGAATATGTTTAATATACTGGCGGTGTTAATGATGCCTGCGCTGTTTAGTCCTGGTAAATTTGATGCGTCGATTTTAGAAAGAGATATCCCTATCATGTTTGGATTTACCATTGCTTTATTTTTAATGGCATATGGTTATAAAAAAGCAGGAAAAATCACCCGTTGGGAAGGCGGCATTTTGTTATCAAGTTTTTCAACTTACCTATATTTCTTGTATATTCAAAGTTAAAAGAGCCGCTAAAAAAAGCCGTGTGCGGCGACCGACCTCCCCACATCTGCGATTTCTCAGGCTGAGTTTTTAGGTGTGGCGCTATCATGCCACACATTCCAGCCTTAAAACGCACCCGAAATAGGATTGGATTTCAGCCACACAGACTTTTGTAAGTGGCTTAAAATATTTTTTAATGAATCCTTAATTATTGCGGGTTATATTTCCACCATTGAAATCGTGGCATAAGAAGTGCTAGTGTTCAATATAAGTTCGGGGCCTGTCAATTATCCCCCCCCCCCCCCAATTGGCAGGCCCTACTTCTTTATGACTATAAATCATTCGTTCAACTAAAGAGCCTCTGGCAAAAGTCATACGCGGCGACCAACCTGCTTCCAAATCGGCGATTTTTCAGGCTGAAATTTTGAGGTATAGAGTCACCATGATCCTCATTCCAGCTTAAAAACACACTCGAAATGGGATTGTCGTTCATCCATGCAGACTTCTACAAGTGGCTCAAAAGTATTATTAGGTTTTTTGGCTGCTAACGTTAATATCCTTGTATGAAAAATAATATTCTACTCACAACACTCAATGCGCGTTATACGCATAGCGCTATTGGCTTGCGTTATCTTTATGCCAATATGCAAGAATTGATGGCGGACACAGCTATCGTAGAATTTACCATTAATGACAATATTCAAGACATTGCAGAGAAAATTTTGACGCTTAAACCAACTTTAGTTGGATTGGGTGTTTATATTTGGAATGCCGAGCAATGTGCTGAACTGGTCGCAACCTTAAAAAAAGTATCGCCTGAAACATTGATTATTTTGGGTGGTCCTGAAGTGAGTCACGCCCCTTTGCGTGTAAACTTTGATGCTGCAGACTATATTGTACAAGGTGAAGGTGACTTAGCGTTTTACCAACTTGTAAAGGCCATCCAAAGTGGGCTTGCGCCAACGGAGCGTATGATTCAAGCACCTTTGCCAGATATTTCTAAGATTCAGTTTCCCTATGATTATTATACAGATGAAGATGTGTCCAACCGTTATATTTATGTAGAAGCATCACGGGGTTGCCCATTTCAATGTGAGTTTTGTTTATCTTCAATGGATGAAAAAGTACGAAACTTTGATATTGATAAGTTTTTAGAAGCTTTAGAAAAACTATGGCAACGTGGCGTGCGCAATTTTAAATTTATTGACCGTACATTTAACTTAAACGTCAATATAGCCTCACGTTTGTTAGACTTTTTCTTAAGTAAGCCCACACCTTATTTTGTGCACTTTGAAGTGATTCCTGATCATTTTCCTGCGGCACTCAAAGCGCGCATGACCCAATTTGAGCCAGCAACACTACAACTTGAAATTGGTATTCAAACGCTGAACTTGGATGTGGCTAAAAACATTCACCGCAATCTAAAAATGAAGAAGATTAAGGAAAATATTGCCTTTTTAGAGCATGAAACATCGGCACATATGCACTTGGATCTTATTGTGGGCTTGCCAGGTGAGGATTTGTCTAGTTTTGGTCGAGGTTTGAATCAATTGTGGGCGATGAGTGCTTCCGAAATTCAAATTGGCATTTTGAAAAAATTAGCAGGTACGACTTTGCATCGTCATGATGAGCTGTATGGCATGGTATATTCGGATAAACCACCGTATGACATTTTAAAAAACAATGCACTTAGCTTTGTGGACATCCAACACATGAAACGTTTTGCACGGTTTTGGAACTTATATTATAACAGTGGTAATTTTAAACAGAGCATCGTGTTATTGTGGTCAGGTGGGGATGTGTTTAAACACTTCTTTGCCTTTTCATTATGGGTGTATGAACAAACCGATAGCACTTGGAAAATATCACTGGAGCGTTTAGCGCAACTTCTCTATATCTACCGCACACAAGTACAGTATGCTACAGAAGCAGATGTGGCAGCATTGTTGCTACAGGACATCATGAAACTTGAAGGGCGTAAAGTACCCAACTTCTTAAAACCATTCGCCAAAGGTTTGGATGTGCACAGGCGTTTGGCAAAGGGTCATAATAAAAGGCAAGTTCGTCATTTATTATAACGTTATATGATAAGAAGAACAATGGGGAGGGGGAAGTGACATTTAAAAGTGACATTAATCACTATCTGAGCTATAAAAATATTATGCGAGAAGATTGTCCAACACACCCTTGTTTTGATAAGCAGGTTGCCTATGTTCAAGTATTTGCAAAGGCAATCTTGGTTGCTATTGTATTATATATACTTTTTTTTGAAGTGTTGTGTTTTTTTTATATGCAAGAAAAAGTACGTGTCATTGAGCATTTAACGGCTGAAAAGTTGTCGCTAAGTATGCAGGATTATACACAGGTTTTGATGGTTTATGTGTATGTTGTTGGTGCTTTCATTATGTTAGTCTCTTGGTTTGTTGCCTTCTTTTTTGAGCGCAGAAAAAATATGCGTGAATATTTGTTTATGTTATCCAATGCCGTGCAATATTCGGGTGAAGCCATTGCCATTGTTGACGTGCAAGGCGTGATTCAATATGTAAACCCAGCATTTACGGCTTTGACAGGTTATGAAGCACAAGAAGCGATTGGTCACGCCGCATTGGATTTATTGAATAGCCCAAATCAATCAGAAAAACAGATTCAAAATGTGTTGGATAAATTAAAGCGTGGTGAAAGCTGGCAAGGGAAACTTGTCAATAAAAAGAAAGATGGACACTTTTTTCCCGTCAGTATTTCCATATCCCCTGTGCGAAACGGAAAAGGAGAAGTCAGCCATTATCTTGTTTTGCAAAATGATGAAACATTAAATCAGAAACTGCATGAAAAAGAAATTGAAGAGGCGAAAATGAAATCGCTTGCCACCGCAGTGGGTGGTATAGCGCATGAATTTAATAATATTCTGATGGGTATCATGGGTAATGCATTTTTAATCAAGTTAAAAGAGAAGGATCAAGACTTAAAACATAAGCTGGACACCATTGAAGGGTTAGGCGAAAAAGCCGCCGCGATGGTACAGCAGATGTTGGTCTATGTAGGGCATGAGTTACAAGCGCATACGCATGTTTATATTGATTTAAACCAACTGGTTCAGGCATCTGTTGCTGTATTTAACCAAGAGC
>JAUZQO010000025.1 GCA_030950925.1 Mariprofundaceae bacterium | reverse complement strand
CGATTTTGCATCAGGTATAATCTTAGTGTAAACCTTTCCGCCCCTTTTAAGTAAGCCAAAAACGGGCACTTTACCTGCAGCACCTCTACCACGTTTTCCTTTCCGATGACCGCCAAAGTAGCTCTCATCAACTTCAATCTCGCCACTAAGAAATTCAGCGGCTTCCCGTTCAAGTTCAATGCTGATAATAACCCGCAAACGGTGATAGTAATATGCTCCTGTTTTACGGTTTACACCCACTAATTCAGAAGCACATCTAGCTGTGCTTCCTGCTACAAAATGCTCCATCAACCGTAGCTGTTTTGAATGACTTAATCGACTCTTCCTCATGCTGTCCCTCACTGTAACTATTTCTAGTTATCTGGGACAGCCCCTTTCTTGTTTGGCTTGTTGATATAAAGCTTCCAAGGCATCCAGTTTACATTGTTTTAAATCCAACGATTGCTCAGATGCGATACTTTCCATACGACGAAAACGGCGGTCAAATTTTCGATTGCTTTGCATCAAACATAATTCAGCATCAATATTCAATTTTTGTGCAAGGTTGGTGAGGGTAAATAGGACATCACCAAATTCATCTTCAATGCGTGATTGAGGGTGTTGATGGCGTACTTCGTATGCCAATTCATCCAACTCTTCTTGCATTTTTTCAATGACATCATTCACATCAAGCCAATCAAAACCCACACGCGCAGCACGTTGTTGTTGTTTTTGTGCATAGGCAAGAGCGGGCAGGGGGGGGATGCCATCCATTAAACTCGTGCGTTCTTGGTGTTCATCATCTTTTAAGGATTCCCATTGTTCCAATAAATCTTGTGGCTTGGCATCAGCAAAGATATGAGGGTGGCGGTAAATCATTTTTGCCACCAAAGTATCAATCACATCATCGAAATTAAACGCTTGTTTTTCCTCAGCAATACAACAGTGAAACGAGATTTGCAGCAATAAATCACCCAACTCACTTTTCAAATCTTGCCACTGACCTGTTTGATGCGCTTTATCCATGGCTTCGAGGACTTCATGCGATTCTTCCAGTAAACATCGACGTAAACTTTCAATCGTTTGCGCTTGATCCCAAGGACATTCTTCACGCAATAACACCATCAAGGCTTGCAGTTGTTTGAATTTATTTTCAATATTTTGAATACGTTCAGGCATAAGGCACTTCCTCCATAGTTTGCCCTGAAGCCCAAGCAAGAGCTTGTTCCATACGCCCAATGCGAGCTTCTTCACTGGCTACTGGTCTATGCGTCATTTGCTTAAATTGTGTGAAAATTTCAGCTAAATCTTCCATGCCTTGGCGTGGATAGGGCTCATAACCTGCATCTTCAAAATGAATATCACGGATATGCTCCCCCACTTGAATTTTGATCACTTTTTGACGGTCGGCATAGAGTTCAGGTTCACCTTCTGCACCCATAAATACCAATGAACGTGGTTGTTTTAAGGCGATATTCGCCTCTGCCATATAGTTGGCATACGGTGTATGAAAAAAACCATTCAACTGACCATCACATTGCATGGGGTTGAGCAAACGAGCGACGGTATTGGCAAAAGAGCGCACCCCCAAACGTGGACGCAATTGATAGATGCGATATAAATCAGGGGATATATCACTTAAATCCATATACACCATACCATCTTGTTGCATCATATTTTGTGCATCATGCAAGCTACTGGCGCGGGAAACACCTTCCTTTTGCAGTATTTCCCATGCGGTGATACGCCCTTCGATCTGTTCCACACCATGAATAAAAATTGGAACACCTGCATCACGCATCCGCAGCGCAGCCACAAGGTAAGCATGAGCAGCACGCCGTTTGCCTGCGTAACAAGGTAAATCAACCGAACCTTGAGGTGCCCGATAACCATCAAAATCTTGAATATGTTGCCGAGATGCTTCAATAAATCCCGTTAATTCTTGCGATGTTTCACCCTTCATACGTTGGGCAATCAAAAATGCGCCCAGTTGTAAAAGATCTGCTTCGGGTTTTAAGAGATTTGAAAAAACAGTGCGTGCATCATCGCGGCTTAAATGTTCCGAACCATGCTTGCCGCGTGCCACTTGCTTAATCCAAGGTGCTAAATTAGGCATTATTTTCCCAAATATTATGAAGGTGAATGCCATCCGATGCAATGCGAATCATTTTGGCTTTATATAAACTACCAATGCCTTTTTTGAATAAGCCTTTGCTCATGGAGAAGACGCGCAAAATATCCTCTGGCGAACTTTTATCATGGTAGGGCATGAATCCACCATGTTTGCGCAATGATTTTAGAATGGCTTGGGCTGTAGTATCAAGTTTTTCACGGGTATCGACATGCAAACAAACATCAATTTTTCCATCATCACGAATGTTTTTGATATAAGCCTTGAAACGCTCACCCCGTTTAAGGGAACGGCTGGCATCGTGTTCATGCAATAAACCCCAATGCGTGTGATTGATAATCACTTTATAGCCCAAATCTGTTTTGTTGGCGTTGAGTAAGTTCACTGCGTCACCCGCTTTAAAATCCTCATCACTATCTTGGAATAAAAAACGATCCAGTTTGGCCGAAGCAGCAATGCGTCCACTTTGGTCATCCATATAAAGGTAAACGACGTAAGACTTTCCTTCTTCCATGGGTGGTTTTTGTTGATTAAAGGGAACGAGTAAATCTTTCATCAAACCCCAATTCAGAAAAGCGCCTGCACGGTTGGTGGCAATACATTTCAAATAGGCACATTCACCCACTTTGGCATAGGGTGTTTCTGTGGTGGCAATGACGCGATCTTCCGAATCATGGTATAAAAACACATCCAGTTTTTCGCCAACTTTACAGTCTTCTGGAACATAACGTATCGGTAACAGCACTTCACCCAAAGTACCTCCATCCAAATAGATACCAAAATCGACTTCTTTTAATATGGTCAATGTATTCATTTTTCCAATCATATTCACCTCTAGCCCTAAGCAAAAAAGGCGTAGCCGAAGCTGCGCCTTGTTTAAATGTATCGAAATAACCTTTATGAACCCATATCTTCTTCAGGATTTGCACTGATATGGTGAACCGCCAAGTCGGCGCCCATAAACTCATCTTCTTCTGAAAGCCGAATGTCTATGGTGGTTTTGATGATGCCATAAACGATAAAACCGCCTACAATAGCAATGCTCACACCCACCAAGGTTCCAATGAGTTGTGACATTAATGTCACACCACCCGCACCACCCAAAGCAGTCGAGCCAAAAATACCCGCAGCAATACCGCCCCAAGCACCACACACGCCGTGCAATGGAATCACACCCAACACATCATCCAATTTCAGTCTACTTTGGATAAATTCAAAACCCCAAACAAAGACAGCACCCGCCACCATGCCAATCACCATCGCGCCCACAGGGTGAACAAGATCAGAACCTGCACAAATCGCTACCAAACCCGCCAATGCGCCATTGTGAACAAAACCAGGATCATTTTTACCCACCACCAAGGCTGCAAGTAACCCTCCTACCATGGCAAGCAAAGAGTTGATCGCAACCAAACCCGATGCGCCATCTGTAGTGCCTGCACTCATCACATTAAAGCCAAACCAACCCACGCATAAAATCCAAGAGCCCAAGGCTAAGAATGGAATATTGGAAGGTAAAATCGCTTTCATTTTACCTTCTTTACTGTAACGACCCAAACGTGCGCCAAGTAATGTTACAGCGCCCAAGGCTAAAAAACCACCCATGGCATGAACCACCACAGAACCTGCAAAATCATGAAATTCTGCACCAAAATTGTCATGTAACCATGCTTGAAAACCAAAATGCCCATTCCAAATCATGCCTTCATAGAAGGGATAAATGAAAGCGACCAATAAAACAGTCGCCAAGGCATTGGGCCAAAAGCGAACACGTTCGGTAATGCCACCTGAAATAATAGCAGGAATGGCTGCGGCAAAGGTTAATAAGAAAAAGAAATGCACCATTTCATAACCATTGGGCTTGCCGCCCATCATATTTAACTCCGAAACAGGTGCGAAAAAGTTCATCCCATAAGCCACAGAAAAACCAATGAAGAAGTAGGCTAAGGTTGAAAATCCAAAATCAGTGATGACGCGAGTTAACGCATTAACCTGATTCTTTTTACGTACCGTACCGACTTCTAAAAATGCAAAGCCTGCATGCATAGCAAGCACCATGGCTGCGCCCATGGTAAGAAAAAAAACGTCCATCTAAAACTCCCTTAAATTTTTGATGATAACATCCAATATTGTTCACTATGCCAATGCATCACTGTCTTCTTCACCTGTACGAATACGAATCACACGCTCCACATCAGTGACAAATATCTTCCCATCACCAATCTTATTCGTGCGTGCAGCGCCAACAATAGCTTGAATCACGTCATCGACTTGCTCGCTGCTAACCACAGTGGAAATTTCAGTTTTAGGCACAAAATCAACATTGTATTCTGCACCACGGTATAATTCAGTATGCCCTTTTTGACGACCATGTCCTCGTACTTCGGTGACCGTCATGCCGACAATATTCATTTCCAATAAAGCATCTTTCACATCATCCAGTTTAAATGGTTTAATCACTGCTGTAATTTTCTTCATATACGCCTCCTTTCCATTGTAAAAGCGTGGACAGCATGACGGAATAAAGACAAAAGTCTAAAATTACCCCGCGCTTAAATGCTCTAGAAGGGATGGGTGAAGTCGGGCAGGCGCGGCAACGATGGCACTACTTAAGCCTTGTTTTGAGAAAGGTGGCATGCCTGCAAAATCAGTGACCACACAGCCTGCTTCTTCTGCCAGTAAAATGCCTGCGGCATAATCCCACAGTTTTTCACAACCATGCACAATGAATTGACCCCGACCTGCGGCAAGCCATGCCCATTCAAGGGCGCAAGTGCCAAGGTTACGTTGGCTACGGTAAATTTTTTGTGTTGCAAAGGTGGTCGCTAAATATGGAGGAAGGCGTTTGAAATCCAAGAACCCGACGGATTCAGTCAACCCCTTGCCCATCACAGGTGGTATTCGTTGACCGTTGAATGAAAGACCTTGACCACGTATAGCTGTAAATATTTCTTTGCGAATCGGATCGTAAATACATGCTAACACGGGTTTTCCCACTTGAATCAACGCCACTGAAATCGCAAACAGGGGTATAGGTGTTGCAAAATTACTGGTGCCATCAAGTGGATCAACACACCAAAAGGATGCCTCTGACTGAAGACATTGTCGTTGTTCCTGCTCTGACATCTCTTCGCCCAAGAAAGCAATGTCAGGGGCTATTTTTTGTAATTCATCTTGTAAATAGGCTTGGCAAGCCAGATCAGCTTGGGTCACAATGGAACCATCATGTTTAAGCTGTATGGTATTTTGTTGGTGAAAATATGGCAGAAGAATATGTTCGCCTGCATATTGAATGATATGGGTTATTTTTTTTAAATCAGGTGTTAATGTCATATTCCCATGTCTATCATGGCGAAAAATTTTAACATGGAGAATTTCTTATGCTCAAGGGAAATATGGTTATTGGACAATCGGGTGGACCAACAGCGGTGATTAATCAATCCTTGGTGGGTGCGATTCTTGAAGCCCGTCAACATGATGCCATTACGGGCATTTTGGGTGCAAGACATGGTATTGCGGGTATTATGGATGAAGATTTCATTGATTTAACCACGCAATCTGAAGAGCAACTGGAAGAGATTGCTTTAACCCCTGCCGCCGCTTTGGGTTCGGTGCGTTTAAAGCCTAGTAAAGCTGAATGCGAACGTGTATTTGAAGTATATAAAAAACATAATGTGCGCTATTTCTTTTATATTGGCGGCAATGACTCAGCCGAAACTGCATATATTATCGCTGAAATGGCCAAGGATGAAGGCTATGATTTTTGTACCATCCATCTCCCCAAAACCATTGATAATGACCTGAAAGTGACAGATCACTGCCCTGGTTTTGCCTCGGCCGCTAAATTTGTTGCTTTGGCATTTATGGGTGATGATCGAGATAATGCTGCGTTGGGTGGTGTGAAAATCAATGTGGTCATGGGGCGCGATGCTGGTTTTCTTACCGCTGCTTCCGCGTTAGCAAGACAAGCTGAAGGGCAAGGTCCTCACTTGATTTATGTGCCTGAATGCGCATTTGATATCACACAATTTCAAACTGATGTAAAACATACCATGACAAAATATGGTCGTTGTGTGGTGGCGGTGTCGGAAGGCATTACCAACCATGAAGGCAAACCTGTGATGACATCGGGTGAGCGTGATTCACATGGTAACTTACAACTATCAGGCACAGGTGCCTTGGGTGACTTCTTGTCTGCAAAGGTGAAAGAAGCCTACGGTGATGAGTCTGTACGTGTCCGTGCCGATACATTTGGTTATCTGCAACGTAGTTTCCCCGCTGTGATTGCAACTGTGGATGCGCAAGAAGCACGTGATGTGGGAACTTTCGGTGTACAGCATGCGGTTAGCAACAGTATGGGCGGCTCGGTTGCCATACGCCGTGTTTCATCACAACCCTATAAAAGTGAATGTTTTATCACTCCGTTATCGACTGTGGCACGTGAAGCAACATCATTGAAAGCTGAATATATGAACGATTCGGGCAATGATGTGACGCAAGCTTGGTTGGATTATGTGGCACCACTGGTGGGTGACTTGCCCAAAATGGGCATATTGTAAGCTTCGTGCGTGAGGCTTGACCCTGACACAGTCATACCTATGATGCGCGCCTGCATAAAGCAGGTGAATGACTTTGGAGGTGTTTGATGTCACAACAAATGTGTGTCCATCTTCAAGATTTGAGCAAGTCAGGCAAAACATGGCAGTGGGAGATTCCTGCTGAACGTTTGATGTCAGATGAGGGATCAGTCAATCCACTTGAAGGTGTGTGTCATACAGTATCATGGCAAGGTTCAATTGAATACGCGCATGGTATTTATACTTTAAGTGGGATGTGGCGTGTGACCATGGTGCGGCGATGTGTTCGCTGTTTATGTAAGTTTGAATGGCTTGCAGAGCACGAGTGTCAGCGAAAGTATAGTTTAACTGAACCGCAAGACATGGATGATGAGGAAAAACTAGATATTGAAGTGATTCCTTTATCGGACAGTCTGAATTTGATGGATGTGTTGCGTGAAGATATTTGGTTGGCATGGGAAGCTTGCGTGGTTTGCAAGGAAACATGCAAAGGTTTGTGTCAAGGTTGTGGTATGGATTTGAATCAAGGCGATTGCCAATGTCATTCATTGGCTTCGGATCATCCGTTTGCAGCTTTGGCAGCAATGAAGTTTGATAAGTAAGTAGCTTGGGGATTATTCCCTTGTTCCAAGTAGGAGTCATAAAATGGCAGTTCCAAAGAGAAAAACAAGCAAGTCTAAACGCAATATGCGTCGTGCGCACGATGGTATTACTGTCGCAGCAATGTCTGAATGTCCTGAGTGTGGTGAAACCATGCGTCCGCATCATGCATGCCAAAGCTGTGGTCAATACAAAGGTCGTGAAGTGATTGAAGGTACAGCGGCTTAATGCCACTCATAGGTGAGTATGTCTAAAAATATTCGCGTATTGGTCGATGGTCATGGTGGGGATGATGCCCCAACCATGATTGTTGATGCTTTGGCTTTGATTGATGCCAAACAAAAAAAATCAAACGATTCCAGTCCCATTCAATTGGGTATCTGTGGTCAGCCTGAGGTTCTTGAACCTGTCTTGGCAGCCAAAGGGCTGACTGATGTGGTGACCATTGTTCCTGCCCGTGATGTGATTGAGATGTGCGATACGCCGACCGTGGCATTGCGTCGTAAAAAACAGTCATCCATTCATGTTGGCGCGCGTGCTGTGCGTGATGGCGATTGGGATGTATTGGTCAGTGCTGGCAACACAGGCGCATTGATGGCTATTTCAAAACTTATTTTAAAAACATTGCCAGGCATTGATCGTCCAGCCATTGCTTCGATGATTCCAGCAGCCGATGGTGGCAGTACATTCTTCCTTGACATTGGTGCGAATGTCGATTGTTCATCTGAACATTTGGTTCAGTTTGCAGTGATGGGAAGTTGTTATTTGCAAGCGGCTGAAAACATGGAAAATCCACGTGTTGGTTTACTCAACATTGGCTCGGAAGATACAAAAGGCACGGATGTGATTAAAGTTGCAGCCACGCGTTTGCGTGAAACCAAACTAAATTTCATTGGCAATGTGGAAGGCACAGATTTATTTTCAGATCGGGTGGATGTGGTTGTCTGTGATGGTTTCGTGGGTAATGTTGCACTTAAAACCATGGAAGGCTTGGCAAAATTGATGTTTAAACAGGTCAAACAAGAATTAACATCCAATATTGTCGCCAAAGCAGGCGCACTTTTGGCACGCGGCGCTTTAACACGGGTGAAAGATACACTTAGCCCAAGTGAACATAATGGCGCATCCTTACTTGGCTTGAACGGTATTGTGGTGAAAAGTCACGGTTCTGCTCATGCCTATGCATACAGCTGTGCCATTGATGTGGCGATTCGTGAAGTCGAAGAAAATTTGATTGAGCGAACCATTGAAACCATGAATGAAGTGATGGAGACAACATGAGTTTACACACACATATTGTGGGCGTGGGCGGCTACCTTCCTGAACGCATTCTTTCCAATGAAACCTTATCCGCCATGGTGGATACCACCGATGCATGGATTCGTGAGCGTACGGGCATCACCCAACGCCATATTCTTGCACAAGATCAACAAACTTCTGATTTGGCTGTTGAAGCTGCCAAACAAGCCTTGGATGATGCAGGTTTGACCATTGATGATATTGATGCCCTCATCGTGGCCACAACAACACCTGATATGGTGTTTCCATCCACAGCCAGTGTGGTGCAATATAAACTTGGCGGCAAAGGCTTTCCTGCTTGGGATATTCAAGCGGTCTGCTCGGGTTTTGTGTATGGCTTGGCACAAGCGGATGGGATGATGCGCGGTGGCATGTTTCAACGTGTGTTGATGATTGGTGCAGAATCCATGTCGCGTATTGTCGATTGGAAAGATCGCAATACCTGTGTTTTATTTGGTGATGGTGCGGGTGCTGTGGTATTGGAAAATCGTAATGAGGAAGGTGGGATGATTGGATCTGTCTTGCATTGTGATGGCTCATATCGTCAATTATTGATGGCAGAACACCAACATAGTGGACATGAACCAGGCAAAGCCATTGACTTCTCCATGGATGCCGCAGGTGTTGCTGCGATTGAGATGAAAGGCAATGAAGTCTTTCGTGTGGCCGTGAGTAAATTGGGTGAAGTCGTAGGCGAAGTTTTGGATAAATATGGCTTAGAAAAATCAGATGTGGATTGGTTGGTGCCGCATCAAGCTAACATCCGAATTTTGAATGCCACGGCTAAAAAAATGAAAATGGAAGCGGGTCGCATGGTGGTCACCGTCGATCAACACGCCAATACATCGTCTGCCAGTGTTCCCTTGGCGTTGAATCATTTGTACCGTCAGGGTTCGATTCAAACAGGACAAATTTTATTGCTCGAAGCTTTTGCCTCTGGCTTTGCTTGGGGTGCAAACCTTATTCGCTGGAGTAAATCATGAATGCATCGTTGGCATTTTTTTTCCCAGGGCAAGGTTCACAGTCCAAAGGGATGTTGGCTGATTTTTTAGCCCATGAAACCATCGTTCAAACAACCTTTGAAGAAGCCTCGGATAGCTTAGGCTATGATATGCAAGCCTTGGTACTTCAAGATGAAGCATCTCAACTGGATCAGACCCAATATACACAACCAGCTTTATTAACGGCTTCGATTGCCATGTTTCGTGCATGGAAAGAGCGTGGTGGTGTCATACCTGCTCACATGGCAGGTCATAGTCTGGGCGAATATTCAGCTTTGGTGGCTGCGGATGTGATTGATTTTTCGGATGCTGTTCGTTTGGTGTCTTTTCGTGGTCAAGCGATGGTATCAGCAGTCCCCCATGGTGTTGGAAAAATGGCGGCTATTATTGGTTTAGATGATGATAAGCTGGTCGATTTATGTACTGAAGTGTCATCGACTCATGAAAAAGTTTGGGCAGCAAACTTCAATTGCCCAGGGCAATTGGTCGTTGCAGGTCATGCGGCAGCTGTAGAAAAATTGATGCTTGCAGCCAAAGAATCAGGGGCTAAACGTGCTTTAGCTTTAGCAGTGAGTGCGCCATCGCATACACCCTTGATGGAGCCTGCTGCGGATGCGATGCAAGAAAAATTATCGCAACTCACCTTGAATACGCCTGTTTGTCAGGTTTGGAGCAATGCGAGAGCCTGTGCTTTAAATGATGTGAACGATATTCGCGCGGCTTTGGTTGAACAATTGATCTCGCCTGTACGCTGGACTGAGAGTGTTCAAGCTATGGCACAATTGGGTGTGACATCGGCTGTGGAAATGGGTGCAGGAAAAATACTATCGGGTTTGGTGCGACGGATTGATAAAACATTATCAATGGCAGTGGTATCGACACCTCAAATGATGGATAAGGCGGTCAATCTATGAGTGAGAATAAACCCGTTGCAATCGTAACTGGTGCCAGCCGTGGGATTGGCTTTGCTGTCGCAGAAGCTTTGGCAAAAGCAGGTTATGATTTAGCTATTTGCGCTACACGTGAAGAAACCGTACAAGCAGCCGTTGAAAAATTATTGTCACATGGTGGCGAAGTATTGGGGCATGTGGTCAATGTGAGTGATGCCGATGCTGTCAAAATCTTTGTTCAGGGCGTTGTGAAACAGTTCGGACGTTTGGATGTCTTGGTGAACAATGCTGGCATTACCCGTGATGGACTTGCCATGCGCATGAAAGCCGATGATTGGCATGCTGTGATAGATACCAATTTATCATCCGTATTTTATGCTTCACAAGCAGCATTGAAACCGATGATGAAAGCACGTTGTGGGCGCATCATCAATATTTCATCCGTAGTGGCTTCATTGGGTAATCCAGGTCAATTGAATTATTGTGCATCCAAAGGCGGCATTGATGCCATGACTCGCTCATTGGCTCTGGAAGTGGGGTCGCGTGGCATTACAGTCAATGCTATTGCACCAGGCTTTATCGCTACAGATATGACCAATCAATTGGGTGTTGATGCGCAGGCGGCATTAGCCAAGAATATTCCGTTGGGCTACTTGGGAAAACCTGAAGATATTGCTGCCACGACACTTTTTCTAGCCAGTAAATCAGCGTCATACATCACAGGGCAAGTTTTGCATGTCAATGGTGGCATGTATATGTAAGCTTTCATCCTTTGGGATGATTTTGTTGTACCATGTAGATGTATTTAAGTTTCTTGACAGGTTTTTAAGCCATGTTTAGAAGCCGCATCTAAATTCGTTAGGGAGGACTCATATGTCTGCAGAAATCGAAAGTAAAATTATTAAAATTGTTGCCGATCAACTGAATGTTGATGAGAGTGAAATCAATTCAGATTCATCGTTTGTTGATGATCTAGGTGCTGATTCATTGGACACTGTAGAATTGGTCATGGCTTTTGAAGAAGAGTTTGGTGTAGAAATTCCAGATGATGATGCAGAAAAAATTCAAAGCGTTCAAAACGCTATCGACTATGTAGCAGCAAAGGCTGAGTAATCATGACAAAACGCGTCGTTGTCACGGGTGTTGGATTGGTTACACCACTCGGCACTGGAACTGAAAAAACTTGGAACAATCTTGTTTCAGGAAAATCTGGTATTGCACGAATCAGCCATTTTGATGCGGAAGCAGCTGGCATGGCTTGTACGATTGCAGGTGAAGTTCGTGACTTCGATGTCAATGATTTTGTAAATCGTAAAGATGCACGAAAAATGGATACCTTTATTCACTATGGTATCGCTGCCGCACAAATGGCTTTGGAACAATCAGGTTTAGAAATTACCGAAGCCAATGAAGATCGTGTGGGTGTGGTCATTGGTTCAGGTATCGGTGGTATGCCAGCCATTGAAAAAACCATGCGTGCGTATGAAAAGGGTGGGGCGCGTAAAATTTCCCCATTTTTTATTCCCATGACCATTATCAATATGGTCGCGGGTTGGGTTTCGATGCTTACGGGAGCCAAAGGCCCGAATATTTCACCTGTGAGTGCTTGTGCAACAGGGACTCATGCCATTGGTGATGCCTTTGAGATGATTCGTCGAGGACATGCTGATGCAATGTTTGCTGGTGGTGCAGAAGCTTGTATTTCTGAACTGGCTGTGGGTGGTTTTTCAGCCGCACGTGCATTATCGACACGCAATGAAGATCCTGAAAAGGCATGTCGTCCTTGGGATGTGGATCGTGATGGTTTTATTATGGGTGAAGGTGCAGGTGTCTTGATGCTTGAATCTTTGGAATCTGCTGAAGCTCGTGGTGCTGATATTTTGGCTGAAATTGTCGGCTATGGTATGTCCGCAGACGCATATCATATTACCATGCCAGCGCCTGAGGGTTCAGGTGGGGGAAAATGCATGAAAAATGCATTGAACAACGCTCAATTGAATCCCGAAGACATTGATTATATCAATGCGCACGGCACTTCAACACCTGCAGGTGATATTTGTGAAACCCAAGGTATTCAATCGGTATTTGGTGAGCATGCATCCAAATTGATGGTGTCATCCACCAAATCCATGACTGGACACTTGTTGGGTGCAACAGGCGGCATTGAAGCGGCATTTTCAGTCTTGGCTGTCAAGCATGGTGTTGTTCCTCCCACCATTAACTTGGATAATCAAGATCCAAAATGTCCGTTGGATTATGTACCCCATACCGCCCGTGATGTGAATATTGATATTGCTATTTCCAATTCATTTGGTTTTGGTGGTACCAATGCATCGTTGATTATTCGAAAATTTGGCTAGTTTAAATAAAAAAAACAAGGTTCAACTTTTTACACGAACCCTTACAGGAACACTTCATGCCCATGAAGTGTTCTTTTCTTTTTCCGAACAATGTGCAGCAATTTTGGAAGATCCCAAAGGCAAAGGTTATCAGTTTATTGTTTCCAAAATGGGTAAAACCACATGGTTGCATGAGTCCGATGATGCTCAATTATTTTTTACATCATGGAAATCCAACATAACAAAAAAGAAGATGGATTTCCCTGCTATTCAGCAGCTTATTTATGCCTCGTATGAAGTATCGACGGTGTTTGAGGACCTACCTAAACCCAAAAGTGAATCGCCTATGGGGCTTTTGTGTTTGCATGAACCTGCTTGGAGTTTGTGCTTTCACCCTGAATCTCAAAAGATTCACTTAGCATCCAACATCAGTGAAGAACACCTTCATGTGCTTGAAATGATGCTGGATAGCTTAGACACTCTGCACCTTGATATACCTTATCTTGCGCCCGCGTATCCAGTATCTATCCAAGAAAATAGCCCACAAGATTACTTACAATCCATCGAATTTGTGAAAGATTACATCGCATCAGGCGATGTTTTTCAGGTCAATATTGCACGATTTTGGCATACACTCTATCCCAAATCATCACTGCTTGATTTGTATGCTCGATTAAGGCGGCTGAACTCAGCACCCTTTTCTTGTTTTTTTCAACTGGATAATTTCACATTGATTTCTTCATCACCTGAACGTTTGGTGACCTTATCCAAAAGCGGCATTGTCGAAACACGCCCCATTGCAGGTACACGCAAACGAGGTGAAGGTGATGCCGATCAAGCCTTGCATGACGAATTATTATTATCGGACAAAGAGCGCGCCGAACATATCATGCTGGTGGATTTGGAACGCAACGATTTAGGACGGGTTTGTGAACCTGGTAGTATTGAAGTCGATGAATTGATGGTTGTTGAAAAATATCCCACTGTACAACACATTGTTTCCAATGTGCGAGGTCAACTGGCAAAAAAACATGATGTTGTTGACTTATTTCAAGCCATGTTTCCAGGCGGCACGATTACAGGTTGTCCCAAGGTGCGTTGCATGGAAATTATTCATGAAATGGAACATCAAGCACGCGGTCCTTATACGGGTAGTTTGGGCTATATTGCTTGGGATGGTAGTGCTGATTTTAATATTCTTATTCGAAGTTTTTGGCATCATAGCAAACATTTACATTGGGCTGCGGGTGCAGGCATTGTGGCTGATTCGGATCCTAATTTAGAAAAAATTGAAACAGAACACAAAGCATCAGGCTTGTTGCGAGCTTTATTCAATAGCGCGTAAGTATCTAGCCGCTTATTCCATTTTTAATAGACCTTTGATGACCATGTCGGTATGGCTGACAATGCCAAGTAATTTCCCTGTATGATCGACAACAGGCGCGCGTGATAATCCAAATTGATCAAAAAGAGCGCTGGTATGACGAATATCCATATTGGGATGAACGGTAATGGCAGGTTTACTCATGATTTCATAAATACTGACACGATCAGGCGAGCGGTTTTTTGTTAAAACATGGCGGGCAATATCAGAGAGTACGACCATGCCATATTCATCATCATCGTTGTTTTTATTCACAATCAAGCATTTCGTCGCAACATGCTGCATCTTTTTTAGTGCATCTCGAATGGTTTCGCAACTTTCAACCATATCGAAATTCAATTTCATGACATCTCGAACACGTATAATGTTGACTGGGTTGGCACTCATAATATCGCCTCATTTTCTTCTGTAATGGCATGAATTTGTGAGTTTAAACCAATGGTATCTTCAACATCAAGTGTAAATGCCACACCAGATCCTGGCTTATCTTCAAACCCACCCACTTCCGCAACGCGCTCTAACACAGCTTTACTTAAATGCTCTTCGACAATAAACATGAGCATATTTCGCTGTGCTTCCAAGGATAAACCAAAAAAAGTACGTTGAGGGTTTAGCCCCTCACCTTGCGCACCTGAAAGAATGGTCGCTCCTGTTGCTCCTGCTTGACGCGCTGCGGACATAATGTCATCGGTTTGGGTATCTTCAACAAGGGCAATAATCAATTTAAAATGCATCATTCCTTCCTAGCGTATTTGGATTTTTGGCGTAGCTGCTTATACGTTGATATTTGAGCGTAAAATAAAACGGTCATGATTGGGAAAACACTGGCAAAGGCAATCAGACCAAAACCATCAATCATAGGGCTTCTTCCTGGAATCGTACTCGCTAACCCCAAACCTAACGCTGCCAATAAAGGTACAGTCACGGTGGAAGTCGTAACACCACCTGAATCATAAGCCAAAGGAATAATCATCTTGGGCGCAAAAAATGTTTGAATAATCACCACGATATAGGCAGCCATAATAAATGCCCAAAGCTCGCCACCCGTGACAATACGAAAACAGCCCAGTGCCACACCCATCGCCACACCCATGGCAACAGCAATACGCAAACCGAAGGCTGAAATAGTTCCGCCTGAAATTTCTTGAGCCTTGAGTGCAACGGCAATAAGGGCAGGTTCTGCCAGTGTTGTGGCAAAACCAATCAGAAAACCGAATAAGTAAACCCAAGCATAATCTTGCCAAAGATAACCCGCGACTTCTCCTTCATGATATAAAAATAAAGGATCAGTAAGTTGCCTTGCCATGGTATCACCAAGCGGGAAAATAGCCTTTTCCAAGCCAACCAAAAACAAAGCCAAACCCAATACAACAAAACATAAACCTTTGAGAATTTTAGCAATATGAGCGATGGGTTGTTTAAGAATCACAAACTGGAAAAAAAACAAGGTAATAATGATCGGTGCAACATCATATAAAGTATTCACAGTTGTATGGATGATGTCTTGCAACAAAGCATTCATGGCAATACAACCATGCCATAAACCATGACAAACAACATGGGTAGGAGCGAGGCAAAAGCAATCAAACCAAAACCATCCAGCACAGGGTTTCGACCTGCAATAGAGGATGCCAATCCAACCCCAAGTGCTGTCACCAAAGGAACAGTAATCGTAGAAGTCGTGACACCACCTGAATCATAGGCAATGCCAATAATGGCTTCAGGCGCAAAAGGCGTGAGTAGCTGAACCATGAGATAGCCACCGATAATCATATAGGGTAATCGCCAGCCTTTAAGAATGCGTAATACACCCAAAAATATCGCCAAACCAACAGAAAAAGCCACACTTAAACGTAAACCATTGGCATAACTCGATTTATCAGCCTCACTTGTTCCAATAAGCTCGGCTTGAGCAGCAATATCAGCGGCCTTTCCTGCAATAGCAATCAAAGCAGGTTCCGCAATCGTTGTACCAAACCCCAATAAAAAAGCAAAGAGCAAAAGCCAAAAAAGACTACCTTTTTTAGCAAAAGTATAAGCTAATTTTTCTCCTATGGGAAAAAGAGCCAATTCTAAACCTTGAATAAATAGAGCTAATCCAATCACCACACAAGCAAAACCGATCAGCATATCAGGCAGATTGGGGATACTTTGGTGCAAAACAAAAACTTGAAAAAAAACAATAACGACCACAATCGGTGCTAAATCACGCAAGGCATTCAATAGCGGTTGCATGACAGCTTTGAATGATGGGTTCATAGGTTCAATCCTTTTTGATATAGCACAAATTTGCAATGACATACACGGGATTGTGTATGCCATATCATAGATTTAATCGCCCGTGATAATCCTATCCACCAGTTGTTTAACAGTCGGTACAAAACCATTGGCATAAAAAGGATCTTGTCCAAAACGATAAGCAGTATGACCTGCAAACATGAGATTATGATCAAGCTCACCATCATGCGCAACCGATTGTAATGTTTTTTGGATACAGAAACTGCGCGGATCTGCTTTGCGACCTGTCGTACCCAAATCATTGGCAGCCCAATTTGAAAAACCACATTGAGATAAACAGCCCATGCAATCCAATTGATCTTGACGAATTTCTTGAGCTTTATCGGGAGCAACGAAAATGAGTGTTGAATCGGGTGTAGATAAAGCCTTACTAAAACCATCGGCAATCCATTCTTTGGCACTTTGTGCATCATGTTTGGTGATAAATACTTCTTTATGACGTACACCAAAGGCGAGAGCCTCACTATGATCGCCTGAAGCGTGATCCATAAAGGCAATTTCACGATCAGAGCGTTCGTATAACTCATGTAAGAAACTATTATAAATAGCGGATGAATAAAAACCTGTGGGCGAAAATTTATTCAGCTTAATATCGCCTTCTTTTAAATTGAGTAAGCGTTGTTTCCATACATCAGAAATCGGACTTTCTTGGGTTAATAGTGGCCGTGTTCCCAGTTGAAAAACAATCGGTCCAATCTCATTATTATCTATCCAATCAGACCATTCACGTAAACACCATACGCCACCTGCCATGACAATTGGCACATGATTTAAGCCAAATTTATTCATAGTTTGACGTAATTCAACGATACGTGGGTATGGATCTTGAGGTTTGTTTGGATCTTCGGAATTGGATAAGCCATTGTGACCACCCGCCAACCAAGGATCTTCATAAACCACGCCACCCAACCATTCAGGAAATTTCTTATAAGAACGAAGCCACAATGCACGAAAAGCACGCGCTGATGAAATGATTGGGTAATAGTGAACACCATACGAAGCCGCAAGTGGTGCAAGCTTGAAGGGCATACCTGCGCCACAAGTGACACCATGAATAAGGTCTTTTGCCTCATCCAATACACCTTTTAAGATACGCTCAGCCCCACCCATTTCCCAAAGAACATTCATGTGAATGCGACCATTGCCTTGGGCAACCTCGTGGGCAATTTGAGCTTGTTTGATACCACCAGCAATGCCTTGCGTGACCAGCTCTTCAAAGCGTTCTTTTCGGCTACGTCCTTTGTAGACGGTTCGAATGATATGGCCTTCAGCATCCATGTTATCTGCATTTACAGCAGAAAATGTTCCAATACCACCTGCGCGAGCCCAAGCGCCTGTTGTTTCACCATTGGATACAGCAACACCCTTGCCGCCTTCAATAATGGGTAAAACTTCTTTTCCTGATAATTGCATGGGTGAAAGGTGAAATGACATAAAGTTCCTTTATAGCTGTGTTAGGACACATGAGATAGATAAACCGATAGGTGAACGTGCAGAACTCTAAGAGGGGGGGAGTGCATCGCAAGTTTTAAGGAGGAGAAATTTTTACACAGCCTTAAATGGGTTGTAAAAAAATAGCTCGGCGGTTTCAAGTTCCAAGTGCAACATGCGCAAAATGTTTATGAAAGTCGAAGGACTCAGGCATGTATATTTCAGCAGGACACCTGAAGTTCAAGCTTTTTCGTGGTCGGGTGTTTAACTTCCAAGCAATCCCATCAAGTTCTTGCTGAGAATATCCTGATAAATCAGTGCCTTTGGGAAGATACTGGCTAAGCAATCCATTGGTATTTTCATTGCGACCTCGTTGCCAAGGGCTATGCGGATCAGCAAAGAAGACTTTGATACTCGTGTCTGCCGCCAATAGCTCATGCCATGCCATTTCACGACCTTGATCATAGGTCATACTTAATCGCTTTTGTGCATCAATCCGATTAAGCACATGGGCAAATCCTTTTTCCACATCCTTGGCTGTAGCACTATCTAGTTTAACCAATGTT
>JAUZQO010000024.1 GCA_030950925.1 Mariprofundaceae bacterium | reverse complement strand
GCTTGTTTCATGAATCAATCGCCAACCACCCCATAATAAAATAGCCGCAATCACAAAAGACAGGATGGGATCAATCAATACCCATCCTGTTGTCAGAATAACAATGCCAGCAATCATGGCAGCAACTGAGCCCAAAGCATCGCCCACCACATGCCAGTAAGCAGCGCGTGTATTCAAATCATGGCTACCATGCATCCATTTCATCATGATAAGGTTGACAAGCAAGCCTATGGTCGCAATCCATAACACCATCTCACCTTGCACTTCAGGTGGGTGCTTTAAACGGCTGATGGCTTCCCATACAATCCACACGGCAAGCAAACACAACATCCAAGCATTGACTTGAGCAGCCAACACTTTGGCACGACCATAACCATAACTCATACCAGCATGGGCGGGGCGTTTTGCAACACGCCCTGCCCACATCGCCAAACCCAATGCCGCAACATCCAATATCATATGTCCTGCATCGGCCAACAAAGCCAGTGAGTGGCTCATGATGCCACCCACCAATTCGACGATTGCAAAACCCGCAGCCAACCAAAAAGCAGCGCCTATACCATGATGATGGGCATGATCATGCCCGTGGTGATGCTCATGCTTATCATTCATATATATCACCATACTGGGTGGCATGAACGCTGACATCTTTCATCATTCAACATCACCACTGAAATATTTTTCATGGTGGCGACGCGAATTGTGATGGTGATGCCCATGATGACACACTTCATTTTTAGGGCAGCGCATATTTTCTTGCGACTTCATCGCTTGATCGGGTACACATCCCGTTAAGCTCATGTATCCCAACACAAGCGATAGTAACACCATATATTTCATATCACTCTCCTTTAAATGGACGACTAAAACGGGCATACAAACAAGGTAATACAAACAAGGTTAACAAGGTCGAAGATACAAGTCCCCCAACCACCACCGTTGCCAAAGGTTTTTGAATCTCTGAACCAATACCCGTTGCCAACAACAATGGAACAAGCCCCAGACCTGCAATCATGGCTGTCATCAACACAGGTCTTAAACGACTTTCAGCACCATGACAAATCGCTTCATCCATATCTTTACAATCATCTCGATGACGATTGATGGCATCCACCAGTACGACACCATTGAGTACCGCGACACCAAACAAAGCAATAAAACCGATACTCGATGGTACAGATAAATACTGCCCTGATGCCCATAAAGCTAAAATACCACCAATCAATGCCATCGGTACATTCAGCATAATCAAGGTTGCCTGCCCCATGGAATTGAACATAAAATAAAGCAGAATAAAAATCATCAACAAGGATAATGGCACAACCACCATTAACTTGGCTTGAGCGCGTTGTTGATTTTCAAATTGACCACCAAAAACCACGGTATATCCAGGTGGTAAATCAATTTCATTTTGAATACGCTGATCCAATTCAGCCACAATGCTACCCATATCACGCCCTTCAACATTACTTTGAATGACCACACGCCGTTGCACATCATCACGTCGAATCATGGGTGGCCCTTGTTCTACAGCAATGGATGCCACATCTTCAAGGCGTACCCATGCACCATCGGGTGCTTGCAGAATAAGGCTACCAATAGCCTCAGCATTATCACGGAAATCCTTCGCCAAGCGTACATAAATATTATAACGCTCGTTACCAGAAATAACCTGTCCAGCAGTGGCACCGCCAATAGCATCGGCGACCAATGACATCACTGCATCCACCGAAATACCATAACGATCCAGTTTGGCACGATTGGGACGAATCACCAATTGCGCTTCACCTTCAATTTGCTCCATGGCGACATCGCGTGTGCCTTCAATACTTTTGGTCAGTTTTTCGATTTCTTTGCCTTTGGCAGCCAAAACTTTTAAATCAGGACCAAAAAGCTTAATCGCCAAGGCAGCCTTAACACCCGATATTAGCTCATCCACACGCATGGCAATCGGTTGTGTAAAAGCAACCAATAAACCTGGGACCACTTCCATTTTTTCACGCATCAATGCTTGTAAAGCAGGTCGATCACTGGCACTCGTCCATTCATGAATGGATTTTAAGCCAACAAACAACTCCACATTCGACACAGGTTCAGGATCTCCACCAATCTCGGCTCGACCTATTCGGGCTGAGACATACGTCACTTCTGGAAAAGATTCAACCAAGATACGTTCTAATTTTGTACCCACACCTTTGGCAAACTCCAGTGAGGAGGATGGTGCCAATGTTACCCGTATCGCCAAGGTTCCTTCTTCCAATTCAGGTACAAATTCTGTACCCAAAAATGGAACAATCGAAATGGTTAAGAAGAATGCAATCGCAGCACCTGCAAGCACACGTTTTTTTGCATGCAACGCCAAATAGAGAAGGCGGTGGTAAGCACGTGCAATCGGAGCTAAGACAGGACTTTCCTTATGCACCACACCTTTGGTAAATACAAATGTTGCCAATACAGGCATGACCAATAATGCGACAAGTAACGATGCAAACATGGCAAAGCAAATCGACAACGCCATCGGTGTAAACATTTTTCCTTCCACACCTTCAAGTGAAAACAACGGTGTAAATACCAACAAAATAATCAACACCGCAAACAGTACAGGGCGTGCGACTTCTTTGGATGCTTCGGTAATACGCAAGGCAATGCCATGGTCATCTTCGGGCGTTTTCTCCAGATGTTTGAAAATATTTTCTACCATCACCACGGAGCCATCGACCATCATACCAATCGCAATCGCCAAGCCACCCAAGCTCATCAAGTTGGCTGAAATACCATAATGCTCCATCACGGCCAAGGCAGAGAGAACCGAAATAGGCACCGATAGCAAGACCAATGTTGCTGCACGAACATTCATCAGGAATAAAAATAAAATAATAATAATCAGTATAAAGGCTTCAAGCAAGGCTTTCTCAACCGTCCAAACTGCTTCGTTAATTAAATCTGATTGGTCATAAAAGGGTTGAATCGTCACACCCTTTGGCATGGATTTTTGTACAATTTTCAACCGTTCTTTCACATCATCAATGGTATTCTTTGTATTGGCGCCAAATCGTTTGAGCACAATGCCCACCACCACTTCACCCAGCGATTTCACACTGCCATCCGCAGCACGTTCCGTCATGGTGACAGCCCCTTGACGAATTTCACCGCCAAAAGCCACGCTTGCGACATCACGCACACGAATGGATGTGCCATTGACAGTCTTCACTGGAATCGCAGCAATAGCAGTCAAACCATCCTGACCACCAGGAACCCAACCGACACCACGAATCACCAATTGCTCATCACCTTGTGCCAAATACCAACCACCTGCATTGCGATTATTGGCTTCAATGGCTTGAACCACATCAGCAGTATGCAGCTTATAAGATAACAAACGCTCTGGATTAAGCTGAACTTGATATTGACGCACCTCACCGCCATAAGAGAGAATATCTGTCACACCACCCACAGGCATTAGCATCAACTTGACCACCCAATCATTCAATGCACGGAGTGTTAAAGCATCATAACCTGCGGCTGGGTCAGATTTAATAATGTACTGAAACACCTGACCAAGCCCCGATGTATTCGGGCCAATTTTCGGCGTACCCGCCCAAGAAGGCACGGTTTGCCGAGCATCTTGTAATTTTTGAAACACCAATTGGCGGGCAAAATAAATATCTGTGCCTTCTTTGAACACCACGGTAATCACAGATAAGCCTGTTTTAGAAATGGAACGCACTTCTTCAACATCAGGCAATGAATACATCACAGCTTCAATGGGATAAGTAATGATTTGCTCCACTTCTTCCGATGCCAAACCTTGCGCTTCGGTATTAATTTGAACCTGTACATTGGTGACATCTGGAAAAGCATCCAAATTTAACTTTGGTACGACAAATAACGCATAAGCCATCGAACCCAGTAATAACATCAGAATCAGTAGGCGGTTATTCACCGCCGCATCAATTATTTTTGTCAGCATGGTTGACCTCAATGGTTGTGTACTTCAAAACCAGCTTTCGCTAATTCTGAAGCAAGCACAAACGCACCTTTCACAACCACCAACTCACCGACCTTCACGCCTTCAAGAATGCTCACAAGCCCCATATTGGACTTGCTTACCTTGACTTCTCGACGCTCAAAATGACCAGGCTCCTCTTCAACAAAAACAATCAACTCACTGCCTTGACGTTGAATCGCTTGATCTGAAATAAGCAATGCTTTTTCACCAGAAGCGATGGCAATATCGGCACGGACAAACATACCTGGGTGCAATTGATCCTTGTTGTTTTGAATACTCAAACGCACGCCTGCTGTACGTGTGATGGGATCCAAAGCATGGTGTATATTCATGACTCGACCCATATAATGTTGGCTCCCACCACGTAACATCACCGATGCTTTTTGATTCACTGCAATATCAACCAAACGAACTTCAGGCACCTTTACTTCAACCCATACATGGGATTCATCCACAATTTGCATCAAACGATTACCTGCTGCGATATGTTGCCCCAAACGAAAATCGTCAGCGACCACTGTTCCTGCATGTGGTGCGCGCAAGGTCAACAAACCATAGGCTTCTTGCTTAAGTAAATGCTCCACATCTTGTCGATTTAAGCCATAAGAAAAAAGTGTCGCTTTCGCCGCAGAAAAATTGGCATGGGTACTTTGATAGGTACTTTCAACTTGTTGTAAACGCGCTTGCGATACAATTTTTTGCTTGGCTAGTTTTTTCAAACGGGTGAATTCCTGTTTGCTTCGATGATGCTCGGCTCTGGCTTTCAGATAATTGGCTTCGGCTTGCGCCAACACCGTGCTATTAAGTGTGACCAGTTTTTGCCCTTTTATCACTTGGTCACCCAAATAAACATGGCGGGCATAGACAGTTGCATCCACCAAAGTGGTAATATCTGCCAAGCCATAACCATTAAATGCCACCACACCTGGCGCTTGGATGCTCTTCATTTGATGTTGTCGTTTCAATAACGTTGTCACAATACCGCCTTGTTTCACCTGTGCAGGCGTTAACTTCACCACACCGCCTTCTTCATGCCCCCCATGTTGATGATCCGCTGCCCAAGCCGGGAAGCTCAATGTTAATAATATGGTGAATAATAAAATAATTTTTTTCATAATTGAATTCCTTGAAGAATATATTCGGGGTGGCCTAACACTTGCGCCAGTAAAATACGCGAAAACCAAGCCTGTTTGATAATGTCTAGCGTTGTGATTTGTGCATCCAAAGCTTGTTTGATGTGTACCACCCACTCTTCCAAATCCAATTCACCTGCATCATAAGCTTGCTGCGCAAGCCGAATCGTATCGTTTGCACTTTGTTGCATATGATATATTCGTATATCCGATAAAGCCTGCATAGCATTACGGTGATTTTCGATGGCATTCTCTACATCATAGCGCAATTGCTGCTTGGCCCATATCACACGGGTATTCATGCGTTCTTGATTCGCCAAACTGGCTCGGTATGCCCCCGTATGACTGTTCCATAGGGTGAATGGCACCGTGATCGCCACAGACACCAATTGATCGCCTGCCTCACGTGCCATTTTGGCACTAAGCGTCAGATCCGATACACGCGCTGCATCAGCCAAAGCAACTTGCGTATCCGATACCTTGCCTTGCGCTTGTAATGCCAACAAATCAGGGCGTGATGCCAAAGCTGTTTGATAGGCATGTTCGGGAGTTTTCCAGTCAATGTATAGTTCAGGTAGCTGTAATCGTGATAAATCCGTGGCAATGTTTTTTTGACCCAAAGCTAAGGCATAATCTTTTTGACTTCGCATCAAATTTTGCTTGGCAAGTGTTGTGGCATTCAATGCCGATGCCAAAGCTGATTGTGCCAGATTAACAGCCAATTGGTTGGATTGCCCCACAGCCATTTTTTGAACCACTGCCAGCTTCACGACGATCAACATATCACGTTGTTGTTGACGCATTTTTAACAAGCGATTTGCAAAATAACGTGTGACATAAGCCTTGGCAGCTTGAATACTTAATTGCTGACGGGTTACTTTTTTATTTTTCTGGGCAACATGCAACATCGCTTTTGCAGATGTCTCACGCAAAGCTTGTTTACCCCCCATCTCAATACCTTGAGAAAGGGTCAAGTAATAATCATTGGTTGAACCACCACCATTAAGTCGGCGACGTTGTGGCTCTATCAATAACTCAGGGTTATAAGCATACGCCCCTTGTTCCATAAGATTACCCTTTGCAGCGGTAATATTTTGTTCTGCCATTTGTAGCATGGGGTGTTGTTTGGCAGCCATAGACATGGCCTCTTGCAAGCTTTCTGCATGCACATAAAGCGGTTGGACACATAATATGATACCCATCATGAATGAACGTGTGTACACAAGTTTCTCCTTCTGAAAATAAAATAAAAAATAAGTATTTTGGGAGAAAGCTGGTGGTTTAAAAGTGATTCATAAGAATCAAACCCATACTGGACAGGCATATCATCATTGAAGTATGAAAGTAGCTCGTCATCCTCACATGCTTTTATCGAGGATCTCTTTAAACCATAGATTTCCGATACAAGATTTCGGAAATGACGATAAGGCTCAATCAATACTTAAACAACTATATCAAGGCAATAAACCTTGCTTCTAATGATTCAGGCTAAAAAGAAGCCAAAATCAACCATCAGCTGTGTAAATGTTTGGGGGGTTGCTCAATAAGATAAAATATTTCTGAAAAATAAAATGGCATGAACAAGGAAGCCCGCTGATTTGGGGTATAAATTTGACCTTGTTCATCTGATTCTTGCCATAAAAAGGTATGCGCCGCATGAGCAACACAGAAAGAATCAATACCATTTGAATCGCTCGGGTTTTCATCACCTTGGCTCATGGTGACATGCGCAGGGGCATCTGCTGCGTGGCATACATCAATACCCGCACCACAAACAAACATTCCCATTTGCAAAGAAAAAATAGCAAGCCAAGCCAAATAACGCATACGGCGAAAGGTAGGGGCTAAAATTTAGAATGGCAAGCAATCGCCCTTTAAGTCGGTTTTTTCTAAATAACGTGTTATATCGCCTATATTCGTATCAATGTTTTCCCTCATAAGCTCGCCAAATGCCCCAGACATTGATAAAAATCCAAGATATTTCCAATAAAATCAATCCCGCATTGGCATACATCAGTGCCATAATGAGCAAGGCAATACTACCCAATATACTAAGATAAAAAGACAACACCTTCTTATCGGGTTTGGCTACAGTAAGGAAGTAAGCAATCAAAATGACAGTCGAGCCAAACAAACTTAACAGTTGTTCAGGCGATGAGAGACTCCACACAGCACTATCCATACAACAATGTTTTTAAATGCGGTAGCTGCTCCAACATAGCCCGTCGCCCACATTCAATTTCCTGCTCCACATGTGAGAAATCATCCCACGATGTAAAACCCACCAAAGGCTCCACCAACACATCAGCAAAATCTTTTTTATATTGTCGAAGATACAGACCTTTGATACCCGCAGACCAATCCAACATACCCATCACATTCTTGGGTTCATCCGATTTACTGGGACGTGAGCCAACATTCACTGCCACCACACATTGTTCAGATCCGCACACCATGCGCGCTTCTTTGGCGGGTAATTCACTGGCAACACCGCCATCCACATAACGCTGACCAGCCAATTCAATCGGCTTGAAAACACCCGGAATGGCCATGCTAGCCGCCACTGAACGGCATAAATCACCCTTAGAGAACACATGGCATTCTCCCAGCGGAAAACTTACTGCTGTCACATAAAGCGGCAAACTTAAATCATCAAAGGATGCATCTGATAACAACATGTTTACATTTTTCAGCAAATCTTCACTGTCAGACAAGGCAATATCCATCACTGCACGTGTCATCATCACGGTTTGACGCGCAGCGATTTCCATGCGCGATAACCAGCTTATATCATCTTCACTTAAGTGTTCCATATTGGGTAAGGCAAGATTACGAAAGGCATCCGATGCCATGAAATGTGATATTTTTTCTTCAACCACTTGAACATCTGTATGCAGAGCATACATCGCACCAAATAACGCACCAATACTTGTTCCAACAATGGCATCGGGACGTAAACCTTCAGCATCCAATACTTCCAACACACCCAAATGTGCCATACCTCGGCTACCGCCACCGCCCAAAGCCAACACAAAGCCTTGCTTATGTTGTTTTTTCCACGGTTGCCACCAACTCATACATCCTCCGGTAAGCTCGCTTCTTCTCTTAACTTCAAACACAAGGCATTCACTTCATCGGTCGTCAAACAGCCCCCTTGCTTACCCTCCACAAAAAAAACATCCACAATCCGCTCACCAAAGGTACTAATCGCTGCCCCTTTCAATTCAAAACCCATATCGTTGATGACCCAAGCCAAACGAGCCAATAATGCTGGTTGCTCACTGGCAGCGACTTCGATGGTGGTTTGATGTTCTGAAGAGACTGCCAATCGACGAACCCTTAGCGGCACATTGCGCATCAACACTGTAATTTTATCCAGTTTCAATGCAGGTATCACAGGGCGTTGATTCGGTGCTGCCAACGTTTTTTCCAAACGTTTTTGTAAACGTTGCAAATCAGCATCATGGCTCAAGCTTTTGCCTTGCATATCCTGCACGTGAAACACATCCAAAACCCGTCCGTTTTTCAAATCATAGGCTTGTGCTGCCAACACATTGATATGCCCTATAGCAATGGCACTCGTTAAGGTCGCAAACAAATTATCACGATCATCTGCCAACACCATCACCAAGGTTTCTCCACCGACTTTATCTGCAAACAAACACACACTTTCCTCATCTTTTGCCAGCAAGCTTGCCAGTGGATTCAATTGACGGGGTGGAAAATGCATCACGCAACGCCATGGTAAACGATGTAAAGCCGCACTCAGGGATTTCAATTCATCACCCTGTGCATCACGTAAGGCACTGCTAATCCGCGCATCAAGGCGTTCACTGCGTTTTTGCTGCACCACCTCATCTTGTTCACCACCTTGCATCAAGAAACGTGCTGTACTTTGATACAATTCACGCAATAAACTGCCCTTCCAATCATTCCAAACATTCGGACCCACCGCTGAAATATCCGCCACAGTTAATAAAAACAAATATTGAAGCCGTTCCAAATCCACGACTTTTCTCGCAAATGTTTCAATCACTTCTGGATCAGATAAATCGAAGCGTTGAGAAGTTACCGCCATCGTTAAATGCTTGCGAACCAACCATGCCACCAAGCCACTGGCTTCCACCGATAAACCAATGCTAAGACAAAAAACACGCGCTAAACCTTCACCATTGATGGAGTGATCGCCCACCATACCTTTGGCAATATCATGAAAAATCAATGCCAAATAAAGCAACTCAGGGCGAGTCACCTTATGCCACAGTTCATTTGCCAAGGGTAAACGTGTCGCATGTTCATCATGGTAGAAGTTACGTGCTTCGGCTACGGCACGAAGCGTATGTTCATCCACTGTATAGGCATGATAACGGTTGAATTGCCCCAATCCGACCACCTCACGAAAGGGTAAAACAAACCGCCCCAATATACCTGTATCATGCATCTCTCTTAAGGCATGGGCGACATTTCGGCGGTCGCGTAAAATACTCAAAAAGACTTGATGGGCTTGGGCATTGGCACGAAATTCATCGTCAATCAATAACACATCCGCTCTAATTTGACGTAATGCTACACTTGATAAGTGCCGCTTATCTTGCTGTGCCACATGAAAAATACGCAACAAACGCAAAGGATTTTCCTGAAAGACTTTGTTATGCTGCAAACCAACACGCTGCCCTTCCAAGGTAAATCCATCTTCAATATTTCGTTCAAAGGCAAAGAATTTAGGGTGCAAAAGTTCTTGAAAATGCATCACCAATAAGCTCGACACCCGTGCAATACGCCCTGCATGTCGAAAGTAATCTTTCATAAACCATTCCACAGCAAAATGGTCATCATGGTCATTATAACCCAGTTGTTCTGCTAAAATGGCTTGTTGCTCATATCCCAAACGATCATTGGGTCGCTTGACAGCCAAGTGCAAGGCGGCACGACAACGCCATAAAAAATCTTGTGCTGTGGATAGGTGTTCATATTCACGTTGCGATAATGCACCCAAACCCACCAAGTCTTCACAACATGCACTGCCATACCAAGCCTTTGCCATCCAAAAAATACTTTGCACATCACGCAAGCCGCCCTTGCACTCCTTGATATCTGGTTCCATCAAAAAAGCTGTGCCACCTGTATTGTTATGGCGGGTTTCAAATTCTTTTAGCTTCGCTCCCACAAAAGCTTTGCGTTGCTTCTTAAAAAACTTGCTTATTTTTTGATGCATAGTGTCAAATTGATGCCCTTGACCCAACAATAAGCGTGCTTCCAAAGCAGCTGTTGCAGATGTCCAGTCTTCTTTCACATGTTCCAACGTTTGTTGATTCGTACGCACGGCATAACCAATTTTTGCACCCAAATCCCATAAAGCATATAAAAAGGTTTCAATTTCTTGTTTGCAGTTATCGTCGGCTTCGTCACCGAGCAAAAACCATAAATCCCAATCTGATTGCGGTGCCAATTCCGCACGTCCGTAACCACCGACTGCCACCAAATCCACTTTTTTTACTGCATGCGGTGCTTTTTCCTGCCAAAGTTTGATGAGTAAATCATCCACTTGCTGACACATACTTTGCATCAACTTGGCACCCGAAGCACCCGCATTTAGTTGTGTTTCAATGCTGTCGTACATCGGTTGCATGGCAGATTTTTTCTTCTTTTTTTGTACCATGTTATGACTCCAATGTTCTTTTCAACGCTTCCAAATATAGCAAGGCTTCAATGGGTCGCATTTGATTCACATCCAACGTTTGCAAACGACTCTCAAGATCTTGTAAACGCTTCAAGGTCTGCTCTTGTTTTCTTTTTTCAGCTTCTGCAAACAAACCCAATTGCGCCACCCCTTGTGGCGTTTCCAATGCCGCGCTATGTTCCAAACGATGCAAATGCTCACGCGCACGTTTGACCACTTGCGGGGGTAAACCTGCCAATTGTGCCACTGCCACCCCATACGATTGATCGGCTGCATCTTCGATGACTTTGTGCATGAAAATCACTTGCCCATTCCATTCACGCACTGTCACTGAAGCATTAAAGGCTTCGGAATGATTTTCAGGAAGTTCTGTCAGTTCATGGTAATGCGTGGCAAACAACGTAAACACATCATCGGCAGCAATCAGTTGCTCTGCCACAGCCCACGCAATGGCTAAACCGTCCCACGTACTGGTACCACGTCCAATTTCATCAACAATCACCAAAGAACGCGGTTCCAATTGATTTAAAATGATCGCTGTTTCCATCATTTCCACCATAAATGTTGAGCGACCACTCGCCAATTCATCGCCCGCCCCCACACGCGTAAACAAACGTGTTGTCAGTGGAACGCGCGCCGAATCCGCAGGTACAAAACAACCAGTATGCGCCAGCCAAACCACCCATGCAACTTGCCGCATATAGGTGGATTTCCCACCCATGTTCGGGCCTGTCAGCAACATGAAGCGTCGTGATTTTCCATCCATATGCGTGTCATTGGCAACAAAGCTGTCATCTTTCAAACATTGCTCGACCACCGCATGTCGCCCTGATTCAATGCTTAATGCCCGACCACCATGCACTTCAGGACGTGTGTAATGCTGTGTTTTTGCCAAATATGCAAAACATGCCAACACATCCACAGCAGCCACAGCAGACGCAGCTTGTTGAATCTCAGAAGCTTGCTGGGCAATACTTTGGTGCAATTGTTCAACCAGCTCTGCCTCACGCGCCGTTGCAGCATCTTGTGCGCCCAAAATTTCCGATTCAAAACTGTGTAATTCATCGGTAATAAAACGTTCGGCATTCACCAAAGTTTGTTTGCGAACATAATCATGGGGGGCATCGGCAGATTGGGCCTTGGATATTTCAATAAAATAACCAAACACCTTGTTGTATTTCACACGTAAATTTTGCAGCCCTGTACGTTCACGTTCTTTGGCTTCATATGCTCGCAACCAATCCCCTGCATCATCGGCGAGGCCGCGCAAACGATCCAATTCAGCATCAAAGCCCGCTTGAATCACACCGCCAGCATGAAACATGGCAGGCATGGTCGTTTCCAGTGCTGCATCCAAGGTTTGCGCCAAAGCTTCCAAGCCCAGCAGTGCAGGTTTGGCTTCTGACAATAGACCCGTACAATCACCCAAAGCTTGTTGTAGCGGGGGCAACATCAACATCGAATCTGACAAACCGCGCAAATCTCGGGGCGCTGCACGATGCAACACAATACGTGTTAACATACGCTCCATATCCCTGATTTGCATCAATGTTTGACGTAATTTCTCGCAATCCTCGCTGCCATGAAGCAATTGTTCCACAGCATCCTGACGTTTACCAATCATGACCATATCCAACAAGGGATAATCCACCCATTCGCGTAACAAACGTGCGCCCATCGGCGTACAGCTTTGATCCAGAATATACATCATGCCAGCTTTTCTATCGCCATTAAGTGCGGCATAAACTTCAAGATTTCGACGTGAACGTGCATCAATCTGCATGCCGTGTTGTTGTTCTTTAAATACAGGTAATTGCAAATGCCCCACTTCACATTTTTGCGTTTGCTCTAAATACACCAACACAGCACCCACTGCCGCTGCCGCTTGCGGATGGGGTTCTAAATTCAATCCACTTAAATCTTTTAAACCAAAGCGTTGCTGTAATTTCTCTTGCGCTACCGATGCCGAAAAACTCCAGTCACCCGAACGATAAACCTGCCATGCACCTTCCAAGTTATCTTTGGATGTCAACAACACTTCCGCAGGTTTCAACACTGCCAACATCTCATCCAGACGTTCTTCCCCCATACCTTCCAGCAAACGCCAAGCACCCGATGTCATATCCAAAGAAGCCATGCCCCAATGTTCACCCTTACGTGCCATGGCCAACAATGGTGCCGATGTTTCTTGTTCCAACAGTGATGCTTCGGTGATGGTGCCAGGCGTAACCACACGCACCACTTCTCGGCGAACAGGCCCTTTCCCCGCCGTCACTGCCTCCATCTGATCGCAAATCGCCACACGTTTACCCGCTGCTACCAGTTTGGCTAAATAATTGTCTGCTTGATGCCAAGGCACGCCTGCCATAGGAATATCAGCACCGTCAGCCTTGCCTCGCTTGGTTAAGGTAATATCCAATATTTTTGACGCTTCAATCGCATCCTCAAAAAACATTTCATAAAAATCACCCATACGATAAAACAACAAACAATCCGCATATTCGGACTTGATGGTGAGATATTGCTGCATCATGGGGGTTTGTTTGCTTGATTTGGTGGGTTTTGATGTTTCATTGCTCATGCGCGAAGATTAACAGTTTAAAGTATAATAAAGATAAAAAATATGGTAACTATTCAGGTTACTGCTGAGTTATTCGAGGATAAGGCTAAAAAAAATCAGCTCGGGAGGCGCACAAAGAAGGGGGGGGGAGCGCACTCGCCGAGCCAATAAACGATAACAAATGTCTCTGCACTTATTTCAATCGTCATGAAAAGTGTAAAGCAAACGTCTTGCCAAAGGTAAGTTCAAGCATTGATCCTGAAATATTCACTGCTCGACTATTTCATCCACTTCATAATATAAGTAGGCTTCCAAGTATGAAAAGCATCCATATTCAATATCATAAAACTAAAATCGGTGAGCTAATACTGGGAGCTTATGACAAACAACTGTGTCTTCTTGATTTCAGACACAGAAAAACGCGCATGACCATTGATAACAGGCTTAAAAAAGGGGTTCATGCTGAATTTATCGAACAAGATGATGAAAATTTAACACAAACAAAGCAGCAGTTGGGCGAATATCTTAATGGCGACCGAAAAAAATTTGATCTTCCCATGCTTATGATCGGTACCGATTTCCAAAAACGTGTTTGGCATGCGTTAATGAACATACCCTATGGCGTGACCTCAACCTACCTGCAACTGGCAAAAGATATTCATCATAAAAAAGCAGTGCGTGCCGTTGCGAATGCCAATGGGGCAAACGCCATGAGTCTCATCATCCCTTGTCACCGTATCATTGGCAGCAATGGAAAACTTGTCGGCTATGCGGGTGGCTTGGGTGTAAAAAAACAGCTATTGATGCTAGAAGCCTGTCGAATTTAGTGCAAGAGACGGCTCAAAAGTAAGAATCTAACCCAAATACAGACCCATTAGCCTATGCCTACAACTATTCTCACCAGCCTTGCCCTGCTTGCTTTTGCTGCCAACGCCATTCTTTGTCGCTTTGCCTTGGGCGAAAGCTCCATTGACCCTGCAAGTTTCACCAGTATTCGCTTGCTCTCAGGTGCGTTTAGCTTATTCATGATTATCAACCTTCAACGACAAAAAACACCACGCCCCAGTTCATCTGCCATCCATACCGCCATTTCCAATCCATCCATCATAAGTATGTACCCACCACTCATGCTTTTCACCTATGCCAGTACATTTTCCTTTGCATATATGAGTTTAAACACAGGTACAGGTGCCTTGATTCTTTATGGTGCCGTACAAATTAGCATGTTAAGTTTATCCATCATCAACGGGCATCGACCACACATGTCAGAATGGTTGGGCATGAGCCTCGCTTTTGCAGGCTTTGTTTATTTAATGTTGCCAGGTGCCGATATGCCATCCTTGCAAGGCTTTATATTGATGAGTTTATCAGGCATCGCATGGGGTATTTACAGCATATTGGGCAAACAATCCCAATCCCCCTTGTTCGATACCCAGCGTAATTTTTTGTATGCCCTGCCGTTAACGCTGATACTCAGCCTATCGTTTATCAGCCAAAGTCATCTTTCCAGCCAAGGGATATTACTTGCCATCACTTCAGGTGCTTTGGCATCGGGTGTTGGTTATGTGTTGTGGTATGCCGCTTTGACAGGATTATCAGGCAGTCTTGCAGCAGCCGTTCAACTTCTGGTACCCATATTTGCAGCACTCGGTGGTGTCTTATGGATGGATGAAAGCATCAGCGTCCGTTTCTTCACGGCTGCAATCATGGTTTTGGGTGGTATTTTTCTAATTTCCTATCGTCCACAAAGCAAGTGACCGCTTGACCCACGCTTTCGCTTTTTTAGCTTCAATGCATGTATCTTTTTTTATTTCCCTATTTTTTAACCCAGCATGATGCTTGATCCCAATGATTGGTCTGATCTTCGCAAGCAAGGTCATCACATGCTGGATGATATGTTTGATTACTTGCAAAACATTCGTGAACAAGCTGTTTGGCAACAGGCTCCAGTATCGGTTCAAGCTGAATTCACCGAAGGATTAAGTGAACAAGGTAAGCCACTTTCCCAATTGCATGAAACATTTATGCAACAAATTTTACCGTACAGTGTCGGCAATGCTCACCCTGGTTTTATGGGCTGGGTACATGGTGGTGGCACACCCGTAGGCATGTTGGCAGAGATGTTGGCCGCAGGATTGAATGCCAACTTGGGTGGTCGCAACCAAATCCCCATTGATGTGGAGTGGCAGGTTGTGGGTTGGATGCGGGATTTATTCGGTTTTCCGCAAAGTAGTAGTGGTATTTTGACCACAGGCACATCCTCCGCCACCATCCTCGCTTTCACCACCGCACGACATGCCCTACAAAACCCCGCATCCAAAAACCTCGCCGTCTATGCTTCCTGTGAGGCGCATGGCTGCATCACTCGTGCATTAAAAATCATGGGCATGGATGCATCCATTGTGCGTAAAATACCAAGCAATACGCAACATCAAATGGATGTCGATGCCCTTCTCACTTACATTCAACATGATCAACAACAAGCCACCATACCTTGGCTGATTGTGGGTACTGCTGGCAGTGTCAATACAGGTGCTATGGATGATTTATCCACCCTTGCCAAGATCGCCAAAGAAGTCGGCGCTTGGCTACATATTGATGGTGCTTTGGGCGCACTGGCCATGCTTTCCCCCTCCCTTGCACCCCGTCTGCAAGGCATCGAACATGCCAATTCGTTGGCCATGGATTTTCATAAGTGGGGGCAAGTGCCTTACGATGCTGGTTTGGTATTGATACGTGATGGCGAACTACACCGTCAATGTTTTGCCGCTGGTGATGCTTATTTGCAACGGGAAGCCGAAGGTTTGGCTGCTCACTCACCTTGGCCTTGTGATTATGGCATGGACTTATCACGTGGATTTCGTGCTTTAAAAGTTTGGTTCACTTTCAAACACTTTGGCAAACAACGCTTGGGCGAAATGATCGAACACAGTTGTCATCTCGCTCAATCACTCGCAAAACAGATCCAAAACATCGACACATTGGAGCTTATGGCAGTCGTATCTCTCAATGTTGTATGCTTTCGTTATATCGGCAATGGTTCACGCTCAGATGAAGCTTACAACACACTTAATCGCGCCATGCTTTGTCATATACAAGCCTCAGGTTTGGCTGCCCCATCGTTAACATACTTGAATGGTCGGGCTGTGATTCGTGCTGCGATTGTTAACCACCGAAGCCAAGAAGAAGACATTGGCAAACTCCTTGCAGCAGTGCAGCAAGCAGCACAAGCCTGCGATAACATTTCTGTGTAACGACGGGAGCTTTCATGCCAGACATTTCAGATTCAAGTGGTCATATTCCTTTGATGGGGTTGGTTAAGCTTGCACGCCATGCTTTTTCAGGTGCCGATTTAACCCCCATTGCCCAACAATTGGCAACACGCTTTGAACATCGAGACAACGATGCCAGTGCTTTGATGGATTTGGCAACCATCCACTTCCTCATGCACATCCCTGAAACGGCCCTAGAATTTCAACATCATGCCATGCAATTACAATCACATTATACCCTTTCCAGCTCTCCAATGATAGCAAGCATGCGTTTACTTGCCTTGCATGGTGATGGTGATTTGATGGATAATTTACCCGTGGAGTTTTTACTCATTGGTAGCCAATCCATCAGCATGGATGCCCACTACATCGCCTTGGGTGATGAACTTCCCGATGACCTGAATGATTACGATATACTACTTATCGCCGTTGGCGAATCTGACCGTAACAAACCTTTGCTACGGCAACTCAACAGCCAACTCCAAGCCTGCCCTATCCCTATCATCAATCATCCTGAATACATCATGCAAACCACCCGTGAAGGTGCGGCAGAAGCATTAAAAAATTGCCAAGACGTGATGATGCCGATGTCCACACGCATGACCCGTGAAAATATCCAAGCCATGCGCATGGCAACACAAAATCATTGCACATTCCCCATCATTATCCGCCCAATTGAATCCCATGCTGGACATGGACTTGCACGTTTGGATAGCCCGAAGAACATCCCTGCCTACCTTGCCGAACAGGCTCAAGAGACGATGTTTTATATTTCTCCCTATGTCGATTACAGCTCTGAAGATAGGCAGTTTCGTAAATATCGGGTGGTATTGATGGAAGGTCGCCCATTTCTGGCACACTTGGCCATTTCATCGCACTGGATTGTGCATTATCTCAATGCCGACATGCTCAGTGATACACAAAAACGCACTGAAGAAGCCGAGACCATGCAACACTTTGATGATGGCTTTGGGAAAAAACATGCCTCTGCTTTTCAAGCCATATATGAAGCATTACCTCTGGATTATTTAATTCTTGATTGTGCTGAAACCCATGATGGGCAGTTGCTGGTGTTTGAAGTGGATACCAGTGCCATTGTACATGACATGGATCCCATTGATTTATTTCCCTACAAACAACCGCAAATGCATAAGATATTCCATGCATTTCAAGCCATGCTCACAAGCCGCGTTAACACTTGAGTCGTTTTCCATCCTTAAAATCTCTGCTCATTCAAGGCAACGACCAGCGCCTAACATTGGATGAACAGGGCAACAATGCCTATTTTTGTCAACCCAAAGTCAATCCAAAACTGCTTCGCTTGGGTTCATCCACCGCCAGCAGTATATCAGCGGAACAATGGCAGCTTGCCAAAAATATCCATGCAAGCATGAAGCAAGCCTCACAACACACACAGATGCATGATGTTCAACATCAACAGACCGACATGGTCGTGCAAGGCTTGCGTGATGCCTGTCATCTCCCGCAAAATACACATATTCAATTGGCGGATTCTGGCACCGATGCCCATCTCCTTGCCATGCAGTATTTTTATAACAAAAAACCGAAAGCAGTATGGCATGTCATCATGGTGGATGCTTCCGAAACAGGACGCGGCGTACCGCAAGCCTTACAACTTGAAGGCACGTCCATCCGCTGTGAAAATATCCCTATTCGCCAAGCATCGGGGGATCCTTTATCCCCACATATCATCGATAATTCCATAAAACACGCTGTTAAATCGGGCATTCAACAGGGATGGGAAGTGGTTTTGTTGTTGGTCGATGTAAGCAAAACAGGATGCATTGCTCCCAGTTTGGATATTGCCTTACAACTTCGCCAACAACACCCAAAACAGCTTCACCTTTTGCTGGATGCTTGTCAGTTTCGTTTGGGTTATGAAACCCTGAACCACTATTTACAACACGATATTCCTATCGCCATTACGGGGTCAAAATTTCTCGCTGCTCCCAGTTTTTGCGCGGCTCTACTGGTGCCGCATCACATTCAGAAAATGCAAACGCCTCAAGCGCTTGGTGTTCTCCTACGTTGGCAACTGGCTTTGCATCATTTACAAGCCTTGAATCAACTGCCTGCACACGCCTGTGCAACATTTACAAAGAACTTTGCAACACAGATCAACCATGTATTACAACATCATGATGCTTTTTTACGTTTACCCACGCCCGTGATTCAACGTCAGAATCAACCTGAAAAACATTGGCAAAACCACCCCACTATTTTCCCTTTTTCCCTCAAAACAAAACAAGGTCTTGTTTCACACCAACAAGCACTAAGACTTTTTAAAAACCTACAATGTGATGTTGATAACCCCATTCAGCTGGGTCGACCCATGCCCTTGCATGCTCATCCCAGCATTGAAAGCATCGGTATTTTTCGTTTGTGTGTCAGTGCGCCCATGATGGTTGATGCCATCATCCAACATGAACAAAAGTCCATCATCCAACAAGCCATTGACAGCCTACAACACTGTTATTCGTTAAGCCTATCTTGACACAAGCTAAATTTATATCATCGAATCGTCACCCTCGAGTGCTTCTGTCGAGGGTCTATCATTAGATTCCCGATACAAAATTTCGGGAAAGGCGAATAGCAGGGCTATTTAACGAAATCCAAGGTGAAAAACGACCAATATCCGATTTTTCGTAGTAAATTAGCTTAAGTCCGACAGGCTCCTAGCCCCCATTTTTTATTTGACCGTCAGGTAATATCAGCCTTCGGTTAATCTCAATCAAATTACGAATAATATTATGGGCATAGTTGCTATCATTCATCAAAGATATTGCCATATCGGCTGTAATTTGACCGTGACGAATCATTTTATCGAGTCGCCGATGTAGAAACTCATTATTTTTTTTCAGCATAGTATCCAATGCATCATGAGTAAGTAGCGATTGTTCACCTTCTCTTATTTTTTCTAACCGACGCAGTACCTTGGCGATACGCCTTCGAATTTGATTGTACTCTTTACGTATATCTGGATTGGTCGATGCCATAAATTCTAGCATATTTTTTTGTAAATGTTTTACATCTTTCAAGGTCAGAATAATCGCCTGATTACAGAAACGGACATTATCAACTTGTGGTAATACATGACTATGCGAAGGCATCCGGCTGATAAATTGGAGTAAGGCAGCATATAAACTTTTAATATAATGATCATAAGCATCATTAACATCGTATTCACCCCGTGTGTTACGCCTATTGATAACATGTTTCAATTTTTTATTGGAAAAAACATCATGTTTTTTCAATAACAATCCGTGAGCAATGATTTCAGTCCCTTTACTGTAGATATGTAACGTCTCCATGCGCAGAGCTTCCATTGCCGTATCGCTGAATTCAAGTGCTGAATCATTCAGGTATTTAGGTTTGGCAAAATGGTCAGGAACTTTAGGAATAAGCCTTTCAAGAAAAACCACGAGGCGATCAACAAACGGCAGCATGACAAGGATACCAATCAGATTAAAAAAGGTATGAAACACAGCTAGTTTGAGTGTGTAATTCTTCGCCCCAATACCAACATATACACTCATGATATCTACCGCCTGCATTAAAGGCTGCATCAAAATGACCGCGATAAGACCTGTAACTGCATTAAAGATAAGGTGAGCGCCAGCCAGACGTTTGCCTTGCTCATTTGAACCAAGCGAGCCTAAAATAGCTGTAATTGTCGTGCCAATATTGGCACCAATGGCTAACGCGAGGGCATTTTCGTAAGTGATTTGTTGGGCTGCCAATGCCGTGATAATTAATACCAGCGTTGCATGACTTGATTGCATAATCACTGTGGCTACAACACCAATGAGTACGAATAAAAACAGCCCACGATAACCAGGCACTGCATATTCAGCTAGGTTGATGGTATCTTTAAAGGCTTCAAAACCTTCCTTCATATAATAAATGCCAAGGAATAAAAAACCAAGCCCCAGTAGAACATAACCAATACCTTTCAATTGGCGTGATTTTTGAAACAGAAGCATGACACCAAACACCAACATAGGCATTGCATAAGCTGATATTTTCACCTTTAAGCCAAAACCTGCAACCAGCCATGCCCCAGTTGTTGTCCCTAGGTTTGCTCCGAACACAATACCAATACCTTGTGCCAGTCCAATAAGCCCAGAGCCTAAAAATGAAATGGCAATAACACTGACCAGTGAGCTGGATTGCATCATTGTGGTCGTTAAGATACCAAAGCTTACGCTCTTCCAAAGCTTGTTCGTTGTTCGTTTGAGAATTTTTTCAAGAATGCCACCAGTAAAGGCTCTAAAGCCTTCTTCTAGTGAAAGCATTCCAAATAAAAATATAGCGATTCCCGCAGATACCTCTTTAAAACCGGGGCTAATCCAAAATCCATAAGCCAATATAATAAAAAATGATGGAAATAAAACTTTAGCAAGCACTGTCTTTAACACCTATTCATTTCTCCACTTGATTCATATATGCCCACCGAAGACGATGAGAGAAAACATCAGAGATTCAAGTATTAAATCACTCCCATCATGCCCGAAATCTTTTATCGGGAATCTAATGATAGACCCTCGACACAAGCACGCGAGGGTGACGATTGGATGATGGGAATGGCAGTTCTATAGTTCAATGACTATATTCAAGCCTTACCTTTAGCTCAATTTGAAATGACTCACTGTTTTTTGCATGTCACTGGCTTGTGATTCAAGACGTTGGCTTGCGGCGGCGGTTTCTTCCACCAGTGCAGCATTTTGTTGTGTGGTGCTATCCAATGATGCAATGGCTTGATTGATTTGTTCAATACCTTGCGCCTGCTCACTGCCTGCCGCTGCCATTTCAGCAATAATATCACTCACTTTACGCACCGATCCCACAATACCTTGCAAGGCTTCACCTGATTCATCCACCAATTTTGAACCTTCATTCACACTGCTCAAACTGGCATGGATCAGCCCTTTGATTTCTCGTGCTGCTTCAGCACTTCTGCCCGCCAAGGTTCGTACTTCACCTGCCACCACTGCAAAACCACGCCCTGCATCACCAGCTCTTGCTGCTTCCACTGCTGCATTGAGTGCCAATAAATTGGTTTGAAAAGAAATTTCATCAATCACCGTGATAATATCCGCAATTTTTCGGCTGCTTCGATTGATACCAGTCATCGCCTTCACAGCACGCTCTGCAACCAAGCCACCATTTTCAGCTTCTTCGCGTGTTTTCACTGCCAATTGATTGGCCTGACGCGCATTGTCCGCATTTTGTTGCACGGTACTGGTCATTTCTTCAATACTTGCCGCTGTTTCTTCCAATGCTGCGCCTTGTTGCTGCGTACGATCTGACAATGTGTTGTTGCCACCTGATATTTCTGATGCTCCCTGCGATACATCATCACCAATATTGCGAATATCTTGCATCACACCTGATAACTTTTCAGCAGTGTTATTGGACGCTTGTTTAATCATATCAAATGAACCCTCATAAGGGCGTTCAATGCGGTGGGTTAAATCACCTGTTTCCAATGCTTTCAAACCTAACACCGTATCATTCATAATGGTTTCTGTGCTTTCCAACAACTGATTGACCACTTCTCCCAATTCTTTATAAAAGCCTTCTTTGCCTGCCAAACTCACCCGTTGACTTAAATCACCCGCTTGAGCCGCTTGCAACACAGGCGCAATCTCTTGATTCAAGATAAGTTGTAATTTATCAGATGTGTTATTGGAAGCTTGCTTACTTTCATCAAACAAACCTTCATATATTGCTGTAATTCGATGTTCAAGATTACCTTCCTCTAAAGCTTTGGAAGCATTGACAAAATCTGCAAACCCTTGTTCTAAGGTCGTATTCAAACTATTGGTCACTTCTGCCAATTCAGCATAACAGCCTTCTTTACCATCCAATGGCACACGTTTGGTAAAATCACCACGTTTGGCTGCATCCCAAACGGGTGCCATTTCGTCATTCAACACGGTCGATAAATTGCTTCGCATGGTTTCCAAGGAGCGCATCAATACACCCAACTCATCTTGACTGTCGATATGGACACTATTCGCTTTTTTACTCAAATCGCCTTTACGAATACGTTCGGCAAGCTTAAGTGCTTGATTCAATGGCTGAGTAATACTTTTAATCACCAAAAACAACAAACTACCCAACAATAAAAGCGATATCACAAGAACAATACTTTCCACCTTCTCCATATGAAGAATTCGCCCTTTGGAAAGGTCAGACATATGCATCACAGCTTTATTCATGGCTTTTAAAGTGCTGATATTCAATCGTGATATTTGCTGCTGATGTTCAATAAAGGCTGGTGAGCCAAATTGACTATCACGCATACCTTGAACAGATGTGCGTAGTTGTTGCCACTTGAATTCCACTTCTGTAAATTTTTCTAATAAGGCTGAATCGCTTGAACCTGCCAGTGTGATGGCGTGTGTCATGCCCAAATCAGTAAAGGTTTCACCACCCTGACGCAGTGCAGATAAGGTCATTTCAAATAATTTTGCAGTTTTATCCGAAGGCAAAGCATGATCGGGATTGGTTTGATTTTCCAATAAGGCTGCCATCACTTCAGGGTTACCTGTGACGGGTGTTCTCATGACTAACATGCCCATCAAATCACCGACTTTAAAATCTCTTTTAGCACTGGCAGGATTTGAATTATGGCATGCAATACACCCTTGTTTGGTGACATCCGCAGTGGCGTGTTTAATCCAGAGTTTATCACCCATTTGCGTTAATTTTGAAAAAGATTGATTCGGATGCTGGCTCAAGGCAGCCCAGGCTTCATGATCAAAATCAGTTTTCAAACCGTTATTTTTATTTAAATTATATTTACCCAAGAGATTATAACTATAACCCACATCTTTGCCCAAACTCGCCGACACTTCTCGTAGAAAGGTCGCAGGCAGTGGAATCGCATTTTTGATACCCGCATAATCCCTGCTTATTTTAAAGCCTGGCCACTCATGCTTGAGTTTTCCTACAATATTTTTGGTGTAATAAGCACGGTCAGCAATGATTTGTGTGGATGCCACTGATACCAATGCCACCGCTGATGCCTTCAATTGTTGCAAGGATACTTCTTGCATGACTTCTTTGGTGAATTTTTGGGTTAGCATGCGTTCTCGTCCAGCAAGGTTGATATTCGTACCATCCAGTTCCTGCTGCTTCAATGTCATCACCGTGTACACAACAATGCCCACCAAGGTCAGGGCAAATAAAGCCCCGATCAACATCAACTTCTTACCTACAGCCAAATGGTTCAATGCGTTCATCTTATTTCCCCTATCTATTTATCATTCTTTTAACATCAAAATCACTCGTTCGTCATCCCCGAAATATTGTATCGGGGATCTATCCATAGACCCCCGACACACGCATTCGGGGGTGACGATTCGGATAATGAATGAAAGGTTCGTCACATACTTAAATAACTATAACAATTACCGTCTTATCATGAAGCATAAGCCAAAGTGTTTAAACCGAGTCTTTCCTCAGTGATTCAATAAATTGTTGAATACCTTCTTGAACCTCTTCAGTGCTGCGGAGCATAGACGATGCCACATGAAGCATTTCACCCGATGATTGCGCGACATTGCCCGCAGACTCAACCATATAGCTCAATGAAGCATTGGCTTCTGTCATGCTCATATCGGCTTGTTGTGCCGCATTGGATATTTCACGCCCTGCTTGGGATTGCTCATCCATGGCAGATACCACATGACTGGTAAATTGATTGATAGCCTGAATGGTTTCACTAATGATTTCCATCGCTTCTGTCGATTTTTCACTTTCCTCTTGAATACTCGTCACCTGTTCACGAATTTTCAAAGTGGCTTGAGAGGTTTGGTTCGCCAATTCTTTGACTTCACCCGCCACCACTGAAAAACCTCGCCCAGCATCACCTGCGCGTGCCGCTTCAATACTGGCATTCAATGCCAATAAATTGGTTTGTTCGGCAATATCAGAAATCGCACCCACAATTGAACCCACTTCATCGGCAACACTTTTCAATTTCTTCATCATAAGCATAGAAGATTCAGCTTCTTTGACGGCTTGAACAGATTTCACTTGCATATCCACCACTTGCCGTGATACATCACCAATGCTCACACTCATTTCTTCGATGGCTGCGGCGGTGCTATTCACATGGTTGCTGCCTGTATCCACACTTTGCACGGTTTGCGTGCTTTGTTGTGTCAAAGAAGATGCCATATCATCCAAATCATGGGCTGTTCGATCCACTTGCCCAACAGCACTCGCAAGCCCTTGCATCAATGAACCCACATTGTCTTCAAATGCTGTAGCTAAATCAGCCTGCGCTTTGGCTTTATCGACATTCGCCTGACGTTGGGCAAGCACATTGGCGTGTGCCATGGCTTTGCCTTCAAATATTTCATATTGAAGAATGGATTGCATGGTTGTCATCGCATCAACAATCGCGCCCATTTCATCAGCACCATGTTTCACAGGCAATGTGCCATAATTACCTTCAACAATACGTTGCATACCCTCAACAATCTCTTGCAAAGGTTTGAATGTTTTCAATACCATGAGTAGGGATAAAAACAATGAACCGATAATACCAAACAAGGTCAAGAAAACAGCCAGTGTATAGGTATTCAACACTTTCTTTTCTTCCACATTTAATAAGCGGATTAAACTTTGATCCATGGCATCATATAAAAACAACGAGGCTGCAATGGATTGCGTTCCTTCAGAAAAATACTGGCTACTATCCACATCAATCTGATCTGCATTCAATATTTTTTGTTGAATGGATGCCAAATAAATTTGGGTGGTTGCCGTAAGTTTAGACATTGGTGATGCCAAGCTTTCTTTTAACGCGGGGTTGTAAACTTGAATGACATGCATCGTATCTTTCAAAAGCTGTTGGCTTTGCATTTTTGTTTTGACATACAGCTCCAACATCGTGTCATGTTCTGAATTTGTGATGGTGTTACGCACTGCAATACCACTGCCTAAACCGCGCAAACGCCCCATATATTCATTCAACATAGGAATGGTTTCCGATATAAATTCTGAAAGATGAGCAATGGCAAGGGATGGATCTGTACTTAATTTTCCTCTATGCATCAAATCTGAAGATACCGACATCAAACCCTCGATGACTTGACTATGTAAACGAAAACTCTCTTTGGCAGTTTGGCTTTGCCATTGCTTTTCAACATTTGACCACTGCTGTTGAATGCTGCGAATTTTCTCATATTGTTCTACAAAAGGCGAAGCTTTGGCAAGCTTGAGTAATGCTTGAAACGAGGTATCAACTTTTCCCTCATTTCTCATAATTTTACCGATTAAATCTTTATTCCCCTGCAAATAAGCATTGCCCATACCACGATGTTGTGGCAAATATTCCAATACATTACGAATTGAACCAATCAATGGTACAGCAGCAACTCGCAATTCCGTAGCATCTTTTTTTGCTGTCAACACATTAATAAACATGCTGCCCACTAAAAATAATGTGACCAAAGAAATACTTGCCGCCGCCAAAATAATCGTCTTGAGTTTAAGTGTTTTAAGCCATGAATATTTTAAGGAAGATGGCAACTTGGCTTTGCCAGCATTCACTTGTTTATACAAACTATCAGCAGCAGACATTTGCGCTTGAGTGGGCTTGGTGCGCACAGAAATATAACCTGAAACCTTGCTATGCCTATCATATTCAGGCGAAACATTGGCAACCACCCAATAGTAATCGCCATTTTTACAACGGTTTTTCACCACACCTGTCCAAGGTTTCTCCGCAGCAATCGTATCCCATAAATCCTGAAAAGATGCTGCTGGCATATCAGGGTGCCGAACAATGTTATGGGCTTTTCGCTGTAATTCTTCAGCCGTAAAGCCTCCAATGTCACAAAAGGCTTGATTGGCATAAACAATTCGACCTTTCAAGTCTGTTCGCGAAACTAAAATATCGCCATCATTCATTTTACGTTCTAATTGGGTAATAGGTTGGTTATTACGCATAAGTATCCTTTAAACCATGACCCTATTTCAACAGGGGTTTTGAATCTAAAGAAAGTTTTATGCCAGTTTATTAACTGATGTTACGCACTCCGTCATCCTATGCTTCCACCTGCTCGTCATACCCGAAATCTTTTATCGGGAATCTAATGGTAGATCCTCGATACAAGCATTCGAGGATGACGATTGGGGAATATGGAAATGATAATTCTATACTTGAATGACTATAGACCCTCGATACAAGCATTCGAGGATGACGTGGTGACAGACTCGTGGATGACCAGTCCGCATGACAGCGTGCGTAACATCAGTAACCTAAAACCAACGCATCAGAAAACGCACCAGTTTTTTCGTGCCTTCTGAAAAAAGTTTTTCCGTATAAAAACTACCTGCCACACGTTTATTGGCTTCTGAAAGGGTGGGGTATGGCGCAATCATGGATGCCATCGCCCCAATTTTCATATTTTGACTAATGGCCAACACCCAAGGTTGCAATAACTCACCTGCATGTAAGCCCACAATGGTTGCACCAAGAATCTTGCCTTTCTTTTCTGTCACAATTTTTATCATGCCTTCGGTTCGGCGTTCAGCTTGCGCCCGATCATTTTCATCAAATTTCCAGCGTAAAATACGAATATCTTTACCTGCTTGGTTGGCATCATCTTCGGTCATACCAACATGTGCCAATTCAGGATCAGTGTATGTTACCCAAGGCACGGCTGAATAATCCACCTTGGCTGGCATTTTAAACAAGATATTGCGAATCACGATACCTGCTTGATACGCTGCCATGTGGGTAAACTGATAGGGACCTGCCACATCACCAATGGCAAACACGCGTTTGTTGGAACTTCTTAAACGCGCATCCACTGCCACACCGCGTGGTGAATAATCAATACCTGCTGCTTCTAAATTCAAACCATTCACATTGGCGCGGCGACCTGTGGCAATCAATAGATGAGAGCCTTGAACGCAAGCTTGTTCACCTGACATGTCACAATAAACTGCCATACCGTGTGCTGTTTTTTCAATGCGTAAATTGCGCCCGCCTTCATAAAAGTCCATGCCTTCTGAGGAGAGTCTATCAATGACGATTTGTGCCAATTCCCGATCATCTTTCATCAATATTTTTGCCACTTCCATGACCGTGACTTTTGCACCCAAACGCCGATGGGCTTGTGCCATTTCAATACCAATCGGTCCGCCACCAATGACAATCAAATGCTCAATCGAATCGCGATTGTCAAAAATATTTTCATTGGTGAAGTAATCCACGGTATCCAAACCTTCAATCGGTGGAACAAAAGCTGACGAACCTGTTGCCAACACAAAATATTTCGCTTGAACTTGTACATCGCCTGCTTGCACTGTTTTTTCATCGACAAAACTTGCCGCAGCTTGAATGACGTTCACACCCAAGCCTTCAAAGCGATCCACAGAATCATTGGGCGCAATGGCAGCAATCACGCCTTGAACATGATCGTTCACTTTTGCCCAATCCACCTCTGGACAAACAGGCTTGATACCAAAGCCTTCCGCTTCACGCATGGTTTGCGCGACATGTCCTGCGGCTAAGATGGCTTTGGAAGGCACACAACCTGTATTCAAGCAGTCGCCACCCATGGCAGATTTTTCAATCAACACCACATCAGCACCCATTTGTGACGCACCCGCTGCCACAGATAAGCCACCCGAACCGCCACCAATCACACAAATATCTGCTTGAATGACTTTCATAGCCTCACCTCTTTTTGTTTCCATTTTTTATACAATACAGGAATCACTGCCAACATGCCCAAGCCAAAAAATGCGCCCATCATCGTCGGGGTCATGATGTTGGCAGCAGAAAAAGTGCCACCTTGATCAAATACTTGCCCCAATCCACTCCCAGCCAAGGCATAGACAAAGGTTCCAGGGATAATGCCAAAGAACGTTGCCACCACATATACATGCAATGGCACACCTAAAAAAGCAGGGGCTAAATTAACCAAGAAAAAAGGAAATATGGGTACGACACGTAAAATAAACATATAGCTCCACACATCCTTTTCAAAACCTGCTTGTAATTTTTTGATGGTATTGCCTGCTTTGGCAAGTAAAAAATCACCCAGTGATGTTTTGGCAATGAGGAATAAAATCGTCGCTCCCAATGTTGCGCCTGTCACTGCCATCATCGCACCCCAAACAGCACCAAAGAGAAACCCACCCGTTAATGTCATGATCAAGCCGCCAGGCAATGAAAAGGCAACAACAGCAATATAAATACCCAAATAAATCAAGGATGCCCATAAGGCATGGGCTTCAACGTATGCTGCTAAAGTATAGCGATGTTCGGCCAGTGTATCAAAACTTAAATAATGCCCCAGATCGAAAAAAAAGAAGGCGGCAATGGCTACGGTAATCACAATTATCGGTAATATTCGTGTTAACATATATAAAATCCTTATTTCACAATCAGTGTGTAACTGGGTGTTGGATTAAGCGGACAAGAATAATAATAGCTTCCAGCTGTTAAATGAATGGAATAATCTTTACTCTCACCCTGACCCATGCCACCACCTGAAACAGAGGGCAAAGTTAAACGTCGAAAACCTTGCCCGCGCAACCAAAAACCTAGGTCATAAGGTACATCACGGTTATGAACACGAAAAATATAATCACCAGCTTGAAGTCTTCTCACTTGGCTCACTGCCAAACGTTTTTCTTGGGTGGATGCATTGATATGTTTGCAATCGCTTGAATTTTTGGGTTTATAACCATAATCTTGATTTTCTGGTTCAATAAACTGACATCCTGTTTGGGTGAATTCAATGATGGTCGGTGCTGCCCCAACGAGCCCAACATCAGCCAAAAAAATCACCATCATGCCGACTAAATATTTCCACATACACACTCCCCAAACCTTTTATCACACTATAGCGGTTTGGTCGTGGAGATAAAAGGTAACTTACAAATAAAGTCGAACCATACGATTTATCAGCATACCCAATATTCAGAAGCACCAAAAAAATTAAATTTTCATAAAAAAAGGCAGGGGAGTGAACCCCTGCCTTACATCTTCATGTTGTTTTTCTGAGTCCTAAGACCCCTCATAAATTAAGGTTCTACGGATACCTTTTCCATCACATCACCCTGCTTGATTTGATCCAACACATCCAAACCTTCTGTGATTTTACCAAAAATAGTATATTGACCATCCAAATGTGGTGTTGGTGCAAAACAAATATAAAATTGACTGCCCGCTGAATCTGGATCTTGCGAACGGGCCATCGCCAATGTTCCACGTTCATGATGACGGGCATTAAATTCAGCCTTCACTTTATAACCAGGACCACCCATGCCTGTTCCATCGGGATCTCCACCTTGTGCCATAAAGCCTGCAATCACTCGGTGAAACGTGAGCCCATCATAAAAGCCTTTGCCTGCCAAAGCCTTGAAATTTGCCACAGTATTGGGTGCCGTATCTGCATATAGTTCCAAAACCATATCACCATATTTGGTTGTGATTCGAATATGATTTCCTTCTGGAATACCAGCATCACCTGCTTGAGGTGCTTTTGTAAACAAACCCATCTTACTCTCCTTACCGCTTTCTTGATTGGCACATGCCGTTTGCCCTATTGCTATCCATGACAGCAACAAAACAGCAGAGATACGCATACGTTTTGCAAGCATTATTTACTCCCTTTACTGTTTAACATCAGGTATTGAGCCGAAGGTAAAATACGAATCGGATGCAACACCTGACGATGTTGCCCAGCTTTCAAACATGCTGTTCCCAACAATATATCACCGTGCATGACCACAACATCACCCGACATTTTCATATCCATTTGAATACGCTGACCATTAAGAAAACGTTTCGCTTCATGTTCTGAGAGTTGAATATCCAGAAAATCACGCAACCATTGCCTTAATGGTAATAGTGCCGAAGCAGCATTCGCTTGCACTTGCTCCATGCTCACCATCATGGCTTCAGGCCAAGCACCTGTAGACGTTCTACGCAATTTGGTAACGCAACCACCCAAGCCCAAGGCTTGCCCTATATCCCTGGTCAAAGAACGAATATACGTTCCTTTGGAGCAATGCACATCCAAAGTTACCGTAGGGAAATCAAACCGAAGAAGTTCAATGCTGTGAATACAAATACTACGTGCTGCCAATACCACATCACCACCTTCTCTGGCAATGGCATGCGCCCGCTTACCATTCACACGAATGGCAGAATATAAGGGCGGAATTTGTTGCTGCTCCCCCACAAATGTAGGTATCAATGTTTTTATATCATTCAAGTTGGCGGATGATTTGAAACGCTCCAATACATCGCCTTCACAATCCAAGGTATCGGTTTGATAACTTAGATCAAAGCTCACCATATAACGTTTTTCAGCCGAAAGACCCAACTCAGCAAAGCGCGTGGCTTCACCCAAAAAAACAGGCAACATGCCTGTCGCCAAAGGATCTAAGGTTCCCCCATGACCTGCTTTGATACGCTTTTCTCCTACGACCGAGAAGGCACGAATCATTTCATTCACTGCTCGTCGTGATGTCCACCCCAGTGGTTTGTCTAAAAATACAACACCCGATGCACTCATGTCTGCAAACACACACTCACAGCATCAAAGACTTGGGTGCTTACCTGTTCAAGTGAACCATTTAAAGAACATCCCGCTGCATACTTATGCCCACCGCCTCCCAATGAGGCTGCCAAAGCACCGACATCATACGGGTATTGTCCGCGTAAACTTAGTTTCCATATATTGGGCGATTCTTCACGTAAAAAAACAGCCACACAGACACCAGCAATACTACGGGCATAATCAATAAAGCCCTCACTATCTTCCGCGCCCATGCCTGTTTTTTCATACATCACATAAGGCACAGCAATCCATGCTGAGCAGCCATCGTGTTTTACATCCAAAGAATCCAAGGCATGCCTTAATAGATCAAAACGTTGTTTGGGAAAGTTTTGATAAATTTCTCGCGATGCCTCTTCTGTAGAAGCACCCGCTTCCAAAAGATTGGCAACCATACGATGCGTATCTGCTGTGACAGTACCTAAACGAAAGCTTGCGGTATCCGTTAGAACGGCAGCATAAATAGGTGATGCCATGGATTCATTGAGGGGCAAATCATAACTCTGAATCAGATCATATATCATGGCACCTGTGGCGCAATAACGTGCATCCACGACATTTATATCACCATACAGGGTATTGCTCGCATGGTGATCAATATTAATCAGTGTTTTGCCTTCAACATAGGATGCCAGCATACCCAAACGGGAAAATGCTCCCGCATCCACAGCCACAATGGTATCGCAATCTTCCAATGCAGAAAAATCTGCACCATGCGTAATCAGATCTGAACCCTGTAAATAACGACAAATACGCGGAACAGGATCAATATTATGCATCACGACACAAAAGCCTTTCGATATAAAAGCATGATACAACGCAATTTGTGAACCTATGGTATCACTATCTGGACTCACATGTGCAATGACATGAATTTTCTTTGCCACACACAAGGCATCTTTCACAGTTTGCCAGTTCACATCTTCATAAAGGAACTTCAAACGCGATGCAACTTATTCAAAAGTTCAACCATATCATTGCCTTGATCCAAATTGCTATCCCAAGAAAATTTCAAATGAGGTATACGCTTACGTTGCATGGCACGGCGCAATTCATATTCAAAATGCGAGGCAAGGCGCATCAAGCGTTCCGTCACCAAGTCTGCTTCTTCACGCTTCATACCATGCACTTTAATCACTGCACTTTGATTATCACGCGATACATCCACCGAAGTAATGACCGTGCCTAAAAGACACGGATCATTGATGTCACGTTGTAACAACGTCGTCAAAAGATGTTGTATATCGGACTCCATCCGATGCTTGGATGGTTTTTTGGAACTTTTCATCAGCAGTTATAGTGTCGCAGCGATTTCTTCAATGATGTAAAATTCAAAGGTATCACCTTCTTTCACATCATTGAATTTCTCAACACCGATACCACATTCATAACCTGATTTCACTTCTTTCACATCATCTTTAAAGCGACGCAAAGAAGCCAACTCACCATCATGAATCAAGACATTATCACGCAATACACGCACTTTCGATGCACGTGTCACATAGCCTTCGGTGACATAAGCACCCGCAATCGCACCAATTTTCGGTACAGTAATCACTTGGCGAACTTCGGCTTCACCCGTGACTTTCTCGACTTGATCTGGTGACAATTCGCCTGCCATCGCAGCTCTCACATCATCAATCGCATCATAAATCACTTTATAAAAACGAACATCAATCTTATGATCCGAAGCCAAACGCTTGGCCTTGGTTTCAGGGCGAACATTAAAACCAATCATCATGGCACTGGATGCTTGTGCCAACATCACATCCGATTCCGTAATCGCACCAATACCTTTATGGACAATTTTCACTTTGACTTCATCGGTACCCAATTTCACCAAAGACTCAGCCATCGCATCCACAGATCCCGATACATCACCCTTAATAATCACAGGCACTTCTGCCATATCACTCTTCACTGCTGCAAACAAATCATCAAAGCTTGCACGTTTGGTCGAGGCCTCTTTCAACTGACGGGCTTGTTCTTTACGATAAGATATAATATCACGTGCCTGACGATCATTCTTCACGGAAACAATTTTTGCGCCCGCATCAGGAACCGATTCTAGACCCAACAACTCAAACGGAACCGAAGGACCTGCTGTACGATGTTGCACAGCATTTTCATCAACAATCGCACGAATACGACCTGTTACAGTGCCAACAACGACAATATCACCCTTCTTAAAGGTACCATTTTGTACCAATACAGTCGCCACAGGTCCACGACCACGATCCAAACGTGATTCAACCACCACACCACGACCCACACCTTCAGGGTTGGCACGCAATTCCAAAACTTCTGTTTGCAAGGCCAACATTTCTAACAAGTCATCCAAGCCTTGCCCTGTATGGGCTGATACTTCAACAAAGATGGTATCGCCACCCCACTCTTCAGGAAGAATACCATGTTCGGATAATTGACGTTTCACATTTTCAGGATTGGCACCATCTTTATCCATTTTGTTGATGGCAACAATAATGGGCACACCCGCAGATTTCGCATGGTTCAATGCTTCCACAGTTTGCGGCATCACACCATCATCGGCTGCGACCACAAGGACTGCCACATCGGTCAAGTTTGCACCACGAGCACGCAAACTGGTAAAGGCTTCATGACCAGGTGTATCGACAAAAACAACCCGTTCACCACCCGTTAGTTTCACCATATAAGCACCAATATGTTGGGTGATACCACCTGCTTCACCCGCAGCAACCGTGGCTTTCCGCAATGCATCAAGAATCGATGTTTTACCATGATCCACATGTCCCATAACCACAACAACAGGTGGACGTGGTGTTAATAATTCTTCATCCACACCTGTTTCTTCTACCAGAATATCTTCAACTGCCGCTTCATTGATGACTTTGGCTTTATGACCAAATTCCTCAACCACAAGCATGGCTGTATCACTGTCAAGGTTATCATTGGATGTCACCACTGTACCCATATTCATCAATTGTTTGACGACTTCAATCGTCTTGATCGCCATACGGCTCGCCAGTTCAGAAACCACGATTGGGTTGGTAATTTCAACTTCACGAATCACAAAGTTTTCATCATCCTTGGTGATGTTTTTCTTCATAAAACGACGGCGGTCACCCTTCGCCAAACGCGCCATGCGTTCTTCTTGTTGCGGTGTCAATACTTCATGGCGCTTACTAGAGTAAGAACGACGTGCCGCTTTTTCACCGGGTGTTAAACGACGTTGGGTTTGGCGTTGTTGACCAGGACCACCAGCAAAACGACGTTTGACGGCTGTCGGTGCTGTCACAGGTTCTGTCGGTCCTACACCAATATTTGGTGTGGTACGACGCGCACCCACTGCTTGCCCTGGACGCTGTTGTGCGCCTGCGGCTTGTCCTGGACGACGGTTGTTACGCGCCGCATTCTCACGACGGCGATCATTCCGTTCTTTGGTGATTTTTGCTTCTATCTGTTTGATAGAAGACTTGGGCGCTTTCGCAGCCGCAATTTGTGCAGGCGTTAAACCTTTCCGAATAGTGGTACGTGGACCTGTCGTTGTACGCCCTTGCTGACCTCCAGGGCGATTCGGATTCGAACGCTGTCCAGGGCGATTCGGATTCGAACGCTGTCCAGGGCGATTCGGATGTTGCTGCCCTGCTGGACGATTCGGATTCGGACGTTGCTGCCCTGCTGGACGATTCGGATTCGGACGTTGCTGCCCTGCTGGACGATTCGGATTCGGACGTTGCTGCCCTGCTGGACGATTCGAATTCGGACGCTGCTGCCCTGCTGGACGATTCGGATTCGGACGCGGTTGATTCACACCCGATGTACTGCGTGCAGCCAAACGTTTTGTTTTTTCTTCCATCACCAATTTTTCAGCATCTTGTTTTTTCTTTTCCAAGGCTTGAGCTGCTATTTGTGCTGGTGATAGTTTACTACGGACAGGGGCTTGTGACGTTTTTTTCACAACAACCTTGGCTGCACTCATGGATTTCTTAACAACAGGCGGTTTCGCAGTTTGGCTTGGCTTGGCTTTGACGACTTCAGCCTTCTTTTGCACTTCATTTTTTTGCGGCACTTCAACTTTCTTTGCTATTCCAGCCTTCACAGCTTCTTTCACCACAGTTGTTGGTGCAGACGTATCGACAGTAGCCTGTTTTAAGGAAAGTGTGGACTCTCCTGAAGTATTGGATGCTTGGGCGGCGGCGCTAGGCTTTGAACGACGACGACGTACAGCAACCTGAACAGTATGCCCCCGACCATCGGATGTTGAGCTGCGTCCTGCACCTGAGCGGGGAGACAATGTCTTGCCTGAACCTGTAGCAGAATCAGATTGACTCATTGCCGCCTTGATACGAAGACTATCGTCATCATTTAACATTGCTGTTGGGCTAGTGACAGCCACACCGCAACGGGAAGCAGCTTTTTTAATCTCTGCTACTTCTACTTTTAGTTCTTTTGCTAATTCGAGCACGCGTTTATTCGCCATCGCTTACCTTACATCCTTTTAAATGCCCATGCCAAACACACCATTGTTGCAGCTTTTCTGTTTGTCGAGAAACAGGTAAAGTCACCACAGACACTTTCTCACGTTGAAAAACACGCATCAGCCAAGCTTCAGACACATCATCCAACGGTATAGTTTTTAATCCCAACTCTTGACGCTTTTCAACGGCATTCATGACTTGCCTTTGCAAAGCTTGCCCCGATTTATTGACCAAGATCAATAAGAGCGGCGCATTCTTCCACATTTGATGCATCACTGCATCCCTTCCCACACTTGCCAAAGATTTTAAACGTATCATTTGACCCAAAATAGCCTGTTCTATGCTTGCATTCACACGCTTTTCAAGCCCAGACCATTGTGGCAATGAAATATGACATTTACGATACAACACACCCAAACGTTTATCACTCATCCCAGAAAAGCACGCACGCTGCATACATAAATATGAGCCACGGCTGGGTGCTTTTTGCAATATATCGGGCCATAACAAGCCCGAGTCATCCACGACCAAACGCAACATATGGCTTTTATCCATTTTTTGACGACATGCAAAGCACGTCCTCTCCACGCTGCGTTTCACCTTCATATCATGCAAACCAGCCGCAAGCCTCACGGGCTGCGATGATTAAATCTTCGGGTTTTTCAAGACCTTCAATGCCTTGCAAATCATCCAAAGCAGCATCAGCCAAGGCTTCCGCAGTTAACACCTTTCTTTCTGCCAATTGTGATGCAATTTCACGTGTCATATTGGGTAAATCCAACAATGACACTTCATCCTCATCCTTTTTGGCAGTTTGCAAGGCTTGATCCAACAAACTATTACGCGCACGCTTTTGAATTTCTTGCGCCAAAGTCTCATCTAGACCCTTAACCACTTGCAAGTCTGATACTTCACAATACGCCAAATCATCCAGTGATAAAAACCCTTCAGCCACCAGTAAATTGGCAAAATCTTCATCCACATCCAAACTGGCAATAAATGATTCTTTAGCCGACGTCGTTTCTTCCGCACGTTTTTTAGCTTCTTGCCCAGTGGTCATCAATTCAATATGCCAGCCTGTTAATTCCGATGCCAAACGCACATTTTGACCGCGTTTACCAATGGCAATCGCCAAGTTTTCTTCATTCACAGCCACTTCAATGGTGTTGTTTTCTTCATCCACCAAAACCCGTTCAATTTCAGCAGGTGACAATGCATTGACCACAAATTCTGCTGGGTTTTCTGTCCATTCAATAATATCCACACGTTCACCATGCAATTCATTGACAATCGCTTGCACGCGCGCACCACGCATACCCACACAAGCTCCCACAGGATCAATACCAGGTTCCATTGAAATCACCGCAATTTTGCTGCGTGAACCTGGGTCACGCGAAATCGCCTGAATGGTGACTAAATTATCTTGGATTTCAGGCACTTCCTGTTCAAAAAGCTTCAACACCATACCCGCATCCGCACGGGATACAAACACCAATGCACCTTTGGGTTGATTGCGAACCTCTCGCAAATAAGCACGCACACGGTCACCTTGACGATATGACTCACGCGGCAATAAATCTTCACGGTACATGACCGCTTCACCACGCCCCAAATCAACATACACATTGCCACGTTCCACTCGTTTGACGATACCCGTGATAATTTCACCCACACGCGGTTCATACTCTGCCACCACGCGATTCCGCTCAGCTTCACGGATTTTTTGATTGATGACTTGCTTGGCAGTTTGTGCTGCGATGCGACCCAACTCAATCGGTGCCAAAACTTCACGAAATTCCGTGCCAATTTCAGCATCAGCTTGCATTATCACGGCTTCTGCCAACGTTAATTCATTTTCCTCATCTTCAACTTCTTCCACAACTGTACGAACATGAAATAAACCAATCTCACCTGATGCTTGATCCATCTTAGCATCCAATGTTTTATGACTATAAGTACGACGAGCTGCAGTCTTAATGGCTTGCTCCATCGCATCAATAACAAGCTCACGATCCACTGATTTCTCACGTGCAACCGCATCAGCAACCTGCATCATATCAACACCCATTGTTATCAACCTCACTAAGACTCATCTCTTATTTTTTCTTCTGTGCTTTGGCAATAGCTTTCCAGTTAATCGCTCGCGTGACTTTCACCACATCATTCAGCCCAAAGCGATGTACCACACCTTTCGCATCACGTACAGAAAAAACATCACCATCCAAACCAAGATTTTCACCTTCAATGGCAGGCGGATTTTCTTGCACAACCTTCAACCAGTCACCCAAATAACGATCAAAATCAGCTTGATTCTGTAAATGCCAGTCAAACCCTGGCGTGGTTACTTCCAAGTGATACTTTCCCACCACCACATCTTCGACATCCATTTGCAAACTTAAACCGCGACTGATACGCACCAATTCATCGGATGACACACCACCGCGACGATCGACGATGACTTTCACCAAACGACTACGTGACCCACCATCCATCACCACATTCAGGATTTCAATAGACAATTCATTGGTAATTGGTGTTGCAAGTTGTTGAACTTGATCTTCTAGGCTCATTCGCTACCCCATAAAACAAAAAAAGCGAGCCTCAGCTCACTTTCACGGCGGCGAACCATAGGGTTCAGCCCTACAACTTGCAAGATTTATCCCAAGATCTACCATTGACTTTGGATTTATATGGTCGTTTAAGGATGAAATCACCTTGTCATCCTCGCGTGCTTTTGTCGAGGATCTCCCTAAACTATATAGTGATTCAAGTATTAAACCACCGTCATTCCAGAGTACTTGTGTCTGGAATCTATCAATAGACCCTCGACACAAGCATTCGAGGGTGACAGCAACATAATGTAGTATTCATACTTAAACGACTATAGAATAGATTCCCAATACAAGGTTTCGGGTATGACAGTAAGGATCAATCAATACTTAAATGACTATAGCCCCGCTGTCACTTTCCAAACACCACCTTTTTTCTGCAACATCAATTGCTCTCGACGTGTCATCACACGCCACTGACCATCAGCATACGCTTTGAGCGTATAACTTTGCTCACATTCCGCATGACCATGTGGTAACACGCGAACCGTACGATCATGTGTCACCATCTGAATTTTATCAAAGGTTTGAAACAGGTGCTGCACATCATCGACCACCTTTTTCTTATCACGACCTAAAGCAATATAATCATTGGCAATCAATGCTGCATAATCTTGTATGTTTTTTTCGTGCATGGCTTGACTACGCTGATTCAACACCTGTTCAACCGCCTCATGCTCATTGGCTGAACAGCCCACGATCCAGACCATGATGAAAGTATAAAAGCTAAAGCGAAGCAGCTTTTTCACTCCAGCCACTGTCTGGAAAGTTATGTTTCAAAATTGCCGCAATATCTTTTGCATTTTGGGTCAACTTTAACTGCACATAACTGGCCGATAAATAATACAAGGCTTCTTCAATCGCAGGGCTGGTTTGATATTTGTTCATGACCACCTGAAAGCGATTGGCAGCGGCAACATAACGTTCATGTTGATAGTAAAATTGACCCACATACAATTCATGTTGCGCCAGTTTATTGCGCATTTTTTGCAAGTATTGCGCTGCCTCTGCTGTATATTTTGAATCAGGATGTTTTTTCAACAATCTTTTCAATGCATCCATCGCATGGTGGGTTGCCGTTTGATCCCGTTCTGAATCTCCCGATTCCTTGATATAACTCATGGCCAACATGTATTGCACATAAGCCAAATCCGCATGACGTGGATGCTGTTTCAGAAAGCGTATCGCCAAGGTTTCACTTAAAATATATTCCTCATCCTTATATGCAGCATATAACCGTAACATCTCTGCTTTGGCTGCATACTCACTATACGGATGTTTACCCGAAAATTTCTCAAGAAATACCGTCGCTCGCGTATAATCATGATTATCCATCAAACCTTGGGCATATTGATAATCATCTTTGGGAGAGTTTGACATGCGTTCGTGCGTTTTAGCGCATGCGGATAGCAAACTTATCATGACGATACATAAAGAAAAATATTTCATGCGCGGCATCATAGCCGTGTAAGCATAGCTTTCCAAGAAACCTATCATAGATTTACTATCGCATATTGATGCCATATATTGCGGCGTTTACACGCCAAAGGAGACTTTATGCGCAGCTTCCAATTCACATTTTTCTTTTCCATCATGTTTGCCCTGCTTCCCTCAACATGGGCAGGCAATACAGAACAAGGAAAAAATATTTTCCAATCGGTCTGTATTCATTGTCATGGCATGGGTGGCGAACAGAAATTTGCCCCCGACTTAACGGGTATTGGTACACGTCGTGATGTTGCTTGGCTGAATGCATGGTTAAAAAACCCCAGTGAAGTTCTCAAGCATGACCGTTACGCCCAAGCATTGTTGGGTAAAAACAAATATGGCATTCACATGCCACAAATACCTGATATGCAGGATGATGAAAAACGCGCGAATGTGATTGCCTACCTACTGACTGAATTCTAAAAAACAAAAAAACATAACTTTTTGGCATTGAGTAGTGCTTTGGGTCTTTACAAAAGATTCCCGACACAAGCATTCGGAGATGAGGCAATGAGCTTTTGTTATGAACAACTTCGTAACACCAGTTAGACAAGTAAGCCGTTCTTTTTCGAGGTCTCTCTAAGTCCAACAGATGACCTGAGGGGCAATTGCACCCACTCGACTAAATAATGAATATAATGCATTTACATTCATTATTTATAAGCTTATGGTTCGCCACATGAACCAAGCCACCCATCAAATATTGCAGTCAGCACGTCAGCGTTTTTCTGATTATGGACCGTGCAAAACAACGATGGCAGAAATCGCTGCTGATTGCGATATGAGTGTGGGCAACCTTTACCGCCACTTTAAAAATAAAGATGCCATGATGGTGGCATGTATGGAGCAACAATTACAAGAAAAGCTGGATGCAGGGCAAGCGGCGGCAGCGGAAGAAAGCCAAGCCTTGGATGCACTGCGTGCTTTTTTGCAAACACGTTTAGGCATGGCTTATGCCCAATTTTCAGATACCCGACATTTGTTTGATTTCATCCAATACATTCAGAGTAAACATATCCGTGTCTTGTTAACATACGAAGAAAAAGTGATTGCCAGCATGGCAAATATCCTTAAGCAAGGGCTTGAACAAGGAAGTTTTGCGTGTTCAAATTGTCAACAAACGGCATACGATATTCATCAAGCAACCTTGCGTTATAACAGTCCGCTTGCCTTGCAAAATAATTCTCTGGAAATATTAACTGTGGATCTTAATCGCCTGATAGAGCTGCTGTACACAGGCTTAAGTAGCCATACATGACACCGTTATTCAATCAAACAGACCGTTATGGCTGGGTGGCGATAGCCATTCACTGGCTGATGGCATGGGCTGTGGTTGGTATGTTTGCTTTGGGTGTATGGATGCGCACCCTTGGTTATTATGATAGTTGGTATCACCATGCACCTGAACTGCATAAATCCATCGGCATTTTATTGTTGGCTTTGTTGTTGTTTCGTTGGCTATGGCGGTTGCTTAATATTCGACCTGAATTGATGGGTGAAGCTTGGGAGCAAGTGATCGCACTATCCGTCCACCGTTTACATTATGTGTTATTGTTTTTGTTGATGGTGACAGGCTATCTGATTCCCACCGCAGAGGGTGTGGGCATTGATGTGTTTGGCTGGTTTACCGTGCCTGCATTGATTACTTTCGACAAAGACACCACCGATTTGTTGGGGATCATGCACCAGTACCTTGCATGGTCAGCCATGGCTTTGGCATGTTTACATGGCGCAGCGGCATTGAAGCATCACATTATTGACAAAGATCATACGTTACGGCGTATGTTGGGTTTAAAATCAAAGAAAAACTAAAGGAGAGTCTATGAAACTCAAGCAATGTGCGGCAACGGTCGCTTTATTATATACTGGCTTTATGGCTTCTACTGCCATGGCTAGCGAAGAGCATTACAAATTCGATATTAAGGGGCAACATGCCTTTATTCAATTTAAGGTGAAGCACTTGGGTTATAGCTGGATGTATGGTGAATTCCGTAAGTTCAATGGGGATTTCACTTTTGATGATGCCAATGCCAAACATAACAGTGTACATGTAACCATTGATGCGATGAGTATCGACACCAACCATGCCGAACGTAACAAGCACCTGCGCAGCCCTGATTTTTTTGCGGCAAAAAAGTTCCCTGTGATAACATATAACAGCACATCTTATGAAGATAAGGGCAATGGTCATGGTATCATGCATGGCATACTAACCATGCGCGGCGTAAGCAAAGCAGTCGATCTTGATGTGAATCAAATTGGCACGGGTAAAGATCCTTGGGGCGGCTATCGCCGTGGTTTTGAAGCCCATACCACCTTGCATTTATCCGATTACAGTATGCCGTTTGCCCCCAAACTTGGCCCAATGTCTGACAGTGTTGAACTGAACATATCCATTGAAGGAATCAAGGAGTAATCAATATGAGTGAACCTATAATCGTCGCCAAACAACCCATCGTCTTGAGCTTAGAACCTGGCACTTACTACTGGTGCAGCTGCGGAAAATCTGCCAACCAACCCTTTTGTGATGGCTCACATGCTGGCACAGAATTTACACCTGAAGTCATAGAAATTAGCGAAAAGAAAACAGTGGCTCTATGCCAATGCAAACACAGTAAAAAAGGTGCATTTTGCGATGGTTCACACCAAACACTGTAAGCATAGCACATTGGATATATCCTGTTTTAAGTATGAAACCAATCTGTTAGGTCATTTGATACTTCAACGACGATAACTAAGAGGACACAACGATGAATAACAACGTTTTTTCAAGCTACACATTGGGTTCACTAAACCTTAGCAATCGCATGGTGATGGCACCCATGACGCGCAATCGTGCGCCAGAAGGGATCGCGACAGCGATGATGACCGAGTATTACAGTCAACGTGCATCGGCTGGATTGATCATCACCGAAGGTGCGCAAATTTCAACCCAAGGTGTGGGTTATCCTGCAACACCAGGCATTTATAATGATGCACAGGTGGAAAGTTGGAAAAATGTCACCCAAGCAGTGCATAATCAAGGTGGTAAAATATTTATTCAATTGTGGCATTGTGGGCGTATTTCACACCCTGATTTTCATGCTGAAAGCTTGCCTGTTGCACCGTCAGCTATTCAAGCACAAGGGCAGGCCTTTACCTACGAAGGTATGAAAGATTTTGTCACGCCACGTGCTTTATCGGTGGATGAAATCGCAAGTATTGTTGATGATTATCGTCATGCCGCAGCCAATGCTATACAAGCTGGTTTTGATGGTGTTGAAATTCATGCTGCCAATGGTTATTTGATTGATCAGTTCTTACGCGATGGCAGCAATCAACGCAAAGATTTATATGGTGGTAGCCTTGAAAACCGCACGCGTTTTTTATTGGAAATCGCCGCAGCCGTAATCGGAGAAATTGGCGCCGATAAAGTGGGGGTACGTATTTCCCCCGTCAATGCCTTCAATGATATGCAAGATTCTGCACCACAAGCCTTGTTTGAACATGTTGCCATGGTGCTATCTGCGCTCAAGCCTGTGTATTTACATGTGGTGGAAGTATCCATGACAGGTGAGAGTCATGATAGCGTGGATATGACATCGTTAAGGAAGACTTTCGCGGGCTGTTATATTGCCAATGGTGGTTATGACAAAGCACGTGGAAATGCAGCGTTAACCGATGCTAAGGCAGACTTGGTCGCTTATGGCATCCCCTTTTTAGCCAATCCTGATCTGCCCGAGCGTTTCAAGCAGGGCGCAGCCTTAAATGATGTGGATCAAACTACATTTTATGGTGGGGATGCGCATGGTTATACCGATTACCCAACTCTGGCAGCCAACTAATGGGTTTGCTGGTGGATGGAATCTGGCATGATCAATGGTATGACACGGCATCGACGGGTGGAAAATTTGAGCGCAAAGCCTCTCAATTTCTCAATCATATTTCAGTGGGAGGTGATTTTCCTCCCGAAGCAGGGCGTTATCATTTGTATGTGTCATTGGCATGCCCTTGGGCGCACCGCACGCTTATTTTCCGCAAATTCAAAGGCTTGGAATCACTGATTGAGGTGACTGTGATGAGCCCTGATATGTTAGCATCGGGTTGGCAGTTTGATGTGCCTGAACCGCTGTATGGCTTTGAATATGCCCATCAGCTTTATACCCTTGCAGATGCTCACTATTCGGGGCGCGTCACAGTGCCAATTTTGTGGGATAAACAGAAAAAAACGATTGTATCCAATGAATCCGCAGAGATTATCCGCATGTTTAATACAGCATTTGATGCGCTCACAGGCAATACGAAGGATTTTTACCCTGAGGAATTACGCAGTGACATTGATGATACCAATGATTTTGTTTACACGAACATCAACAATGGTGTGTACCGCTGTGGTTTTGCCACCACGCAACAAGCCTATGATGAAGCATTTGATCGTTTATTTTCTGCGTTGGATACCTTGGAAAAACGTTTAAGCCAACAGCGTTATTTGGTCGGTCACCGCTTGACTGAGGCGGATTGGCGTTTGTTTACCACGCTGATTCGTTTTGATGCTGTCTATGTTGGGCATTTTAAATGCAATCGCCAACGTATTGCCGATTATCCGAATTTATCCCATTATCTTCGTGAATTGTATCAATATGACTATGTACGAGAAACCGTGAATATGGGACATATTAAACAACATTATTATGGCAGTCATGAGAGTATCAATCCAACGCGTATTGTACCCAAAGGACCAAGCTTAGATTTCAATGCACCCCATGATCGCATTGAAAAGTTTGGCTATTAGTGATGCGGAAAGATTGATTTTGATATGATTTTTGGGCATGTTGTCAGCATGACTATTCAATTATCCAACCGCGTTCAACGTGTTAAACCATCTGCAACACTTGCCATTACTGCCAAGGCTGCTGAATTGCGTGCTTCAGGACGTAATATTATTTCACTTTCTGTGGGTGAGCCTGATTTTGATACGCCACAAGCAGCATGTGAGGCAGGTATTGAAGCGATTCGCAGCGGTTTTACCCGTTATACCGCGGTGCCAGGGATTCCTGAACTGCGTCAGGAAGTGGCTGCGAAATTCAAGCGTGACAATGATTTGGATTATGCACCTGAAAATATTTTGGTTTCGACAGGTGGTAAGCAGTGTATTTTTAACTTGTTGATGGCGATGATTGATGCGGGTGATGAAGTCATTATCCCTGCGCCTTATTGGGTTTCCTATCCTGATATGGTGTTGTTGGCAGAAGGTAAGCCTGTGATTGTAGCTTGTCTTTCTAACACTGATTTTAAATTAACTGCGGCGGAGTTGGAAGCAGCGATTACGCCAAAAACCAAGTTGTTATTCTTAAATTCACCCTCTAATCCAACAGGTATGGCATATTCTTGGGATGATTTGGCTGCCTTGGGTGAGGTGTTGAGAAAACATCCGCATGTGGCTGTGGCCACCGATGATATGTATGAAAAAATTATTTTTGATGGTAAAAAATTCGTGACCTTTGCCCAAGTGAATCCTGACTTAAAAGAGCGTACCATTACCTTCAATGGTGTCTCCAAAGCTTATTGTATGACGGGCTGGCGCATTGGCTTTTGTGCCGCTTCCGTGCAACTGATTAAAGCGATGAGTAAAATTCAAGGACAATCCACATCCAACCCATCATCGATTGCACAAAAAGCTGCCTTGGCTGCATTGCAAGGCTCAACGGGTGCATTGGATCAGATGGTGGAAACGTATGCAAAACGTCGGACATGGTTGGTGAAGGCACTAAATGATATGGACGGTGTCGATTGTTTGATGCCCGACGGTGCTTTTTATGTGTTTCCTTCCATTTCAGGTTGGCTTGGAAAAACAACAAGCGATGGCCTTGTGCTGGAAGATGATGTGATGGTATGCGAATGGTTGCTTGATGTCGCAGGCGTGGCATTGGTGCCTGGTACTGCATTCGGTTCAGCAGGACAGGTTCGTTTTTCGTATGCAGTGGCACAAGAAACACTGGAAGATGCCATCAACCGTATTGCAGATGCCGTGAAAACACTTATCACTTGAATTCAGCTACCTCTTCGTTCGTCATTCTCGAAATCTTTTATCGAGAATCTAATGATAGACCCTCGATACAAGCACTCGAGGGTGACGATTGGTTGATAGAAATGATAGTTCTATAGTTGAATGACTATATACACCTATTTTTCAGCTTAAATGACGTGATTTGGATCGAATAGCAGCCTGTTCTTTTCGCCAAGCATCAATCTTGGCATGGTCACCTGAAAGCAAGACTTTGGGTACTGACTTGCCTTCAAACACTTCAGGACGGGTATAATGCGGCCAGTCAAGCATTCCTTCTTCTGTAAAAGAATCCAACACCGCAGATTCTGGAGACCCCAACACACCAGGCAACAGGCGAATCAAGGCATCCAAAACAGATAGTGCCGCAGGTTCACCACCCGACAATACATAGTCACCCAGTGATAATTGCTCATCCACCTCATCACAAATACGTTCATCAAAGCCCTCATAGCGTCCGCAAAGCAAGGTAATGTGGCATTTTTCAACATATTCAAGGGCTTTGGCTTGATTAAAAGGAACACCCGATGGGGTTAACATGACCACATGGGTTTGTGGGTCACGCTTACGAGCTTCACGAATCGAACCCACCACAGGTTCAGCCTTCATGAGCATGCCAGGTCCACCACCGTATGGTTTATCATCAACATTGCGGTGTTTATCGGTAGAAAAATCGCGAATTTGAAGGCAGTCCACTTGAGCCAAGCCCGCTTCAATCGCACGCTTGGGAATAGAACATGCCAACGGCGATGTAAAAAATTCAGGGAATAAGGTTACGATTTGGGCGTGAAACAAGCGTCCATACCCTCAAGTAATTCAATATCAATACGTTTACCATCCAAATCCAATGCCAAGATGGTATCTTCGATAAATGGAAGCATCCACTCACCTTGTTTTTCCATATCAGGCAGGCTTCTCACACATAAAATATCTTGCGCACCATAAGCTTCCAATGCTTTGACCTCACCCAACAACACATCGGAGGCATACACGCGACAGCCCACCAAATCTTCCCACAAATATTCATCATCATCGACATCCACTTCATCTCGTGACACATAAATATTCTGTTTTTTCAACGATTCTGCCTGCTCACGTGTGCTTACTGCTACCAAATCAACCAACATACCTTTACCATGCTGCCAACAACGTTCCACAGCATAAGGCTTTGCCATATCAGCAGAGCAGCCAATGAACCAAGAAGAATACCCAGCGATGCCAGAGGCAGGCCGGGTATCTGAATAAATAGAAAAAGTTCCTTTCAAGCCATGCGGCGAAAGAACCGTACCAACATATAGTAAGTCTTTTGACATATCAGCCTCTAAATGCACCTATCCACGAATACGTGCATCTATGCTTCAAAATGGTTAAGCAGAAACCTTGGCAATCAAACTCGCCACACGATCAGAAGGTTGCGCACCTTTATCCGTCCAAGCTTTGATACTTTCAAGATCCAATTCAATCACTTCAGGTTCTTTACAAGGATCATAATAACCCACTTTTTCAATAAAAGCGCCATCACGACGTTTGCGTTCATCCATGACTACAACTGCATAAAAAGGGCGTTTCTTACGTCCACCACGTTGCAAACGAATCACTGCTGCCATATTTCCAAACCTCCGAACGCATGTGGATTTTTCATTTCTGAAAAGTTCATACGTCTTATTTTCTCATTATCAATGCGGCGGCGCACTATACACAGGCATTTTCTAAAATCTACATCTTCGGCATGCCAGACATGCCACCAAAACTGCCCATTTTACCTGCCAATTGAGCCATCATACGTTTGCCTTTGCCGCCCTTCATTTTCTTCATCATTTTCTGCATTTGCGCGAACTGTTTCAACATACGATTCAAATCAGGCACCGATGTTCCAGAACCTATGGCAATACGCTTCTTGCGACTACCATTGATAAGCTTGGGATATTGCCGCTCTTTGGCTGTCATCGAGTAAACCATTGCTTGCATGCGCTTCATCGGTTTCTCATCAATTTGCGACATCGCTTCTTTGGGAATATTCATGCCAGGCAACATTTTCATCATGCCTGCCATGCCACCCATATTTTGCATTTGTCCCAATTGATCTGCGAAATCCATCAAATCAAACGAACCTTTATTCATTTTCTTGGCTAAACGGTTGGCCGTATCTTCATCCACATTGGCTTGGATTTTTTCAACCAAACCGACCACATCACCTTGTCCAAGAATACGCCCTGCCATGCGTTGTGGGTCAAATATTTCAAAGGCTTCAATCTTTTCACCTGTACCCACATAGCGAACAGGTACGCCCGTACTATAGGCCACAGAAAGTGCCGCACCACCGCGTACATCGGCATCGGTTTTGGTCAACACGCAACCAGATAAATCAACAGTTGCATGAAATTGTTCGGCAATTTGTAAGGCTGTTTGCCCTGTCATCGCATCCAATACCAATAAACGTTCACTGGCTTGCACTGCATCCGCCACAGACTTTATTTCTGCCATCAAACCATCATCAACAACCTGACGACCCGCTGTATCCAGAATTAAGACATGATGACCACCTGTACGCGCCAATTGCAACGCTGATAAAGCCATTGCAGAAGCAGTACTGCCTTCACCTTGCACATAAGGCACACCCACTTGCCCCGCCAAGACTTGCAATTGTTCACGTGCCGCGGGGCGGGTCACATCCACACTCGTCAACGCCACTTTCTTACCTTGTGATGTTAGTAAACGCGCCAACTTCCCCGCAGTCGTGGTTTTACCTGCACCTTGCAAGCCACACAACAAAATAATGGATGGAATTTTGGATAAATTCAAATCACGCCGCTGACCACCCAACACATCAGCCAGCACATCATTGAGAATTTTTACAATCACCTGTCCAGGATTCAAACTCTTGGCAACATCGGCACCCAAAGCACGCTCACGTGCTTCTTGCATCAAATGACGCACCACAGGTAAAGCCACATCGGCTTCCAACAATGCCATACGCATGTCACGCAATGTGGCATCCAAATCCGCTTCGGTAATACGCGCTGAACCGCGTAATTTATCTGCAATACCACCAATTTTTTCACTTAAACGACTAAACATCATCCACTCCAAACGTAAAAGGGAAGACGATACGCCCCCCCTTTCACTCACATACTCATATTCAATTACTTCGCAGCAGATGCCGCTTTGACATTCTTCGGTGTTTCAATCGCCAACAATTCCACTTCAAAAATCAATGTCGAATCGGGGCCAATTGCTTTGCCCGCTCCATTCGCACCATAAGCCAAAGATGAAGGAATATAAAATTTAAACTTAGAACCCACAGGCATCAATTGTACACCTTCTGTCCAACCTTTGATCACGCCATTCAATGGGAATGAAATGGGTTGTCCACGTTTGTAGGATGAATCAAATACAGTGCCATCCAACAACTCTCCACGATAATGAACCTTCACTTTATCGGTTGCCACAGGCTTAGGTCCATCACCCATTTTCAACACTTCATATTGCAAGCCGCTTACAGTCACTTTCACGCCTTCTTTCTTGGCATTTTCAGCCAAGAACTTCTCACCAGCGGCTTTATTATCTGCTGCTTTCGCCTTACGTTCTTCGACTTGTTTCGCCGCACGTTTCTGGAAAAATATTTGTTTTACTTTTGCTGCTTCAGCTGCATCTAAACGGGCGGTTTTACCATCCAGTTGTGCATTCAAAGCTTCCATAAATGTATCGCGATCAATATCAGTTCCCAATGTTTTTAATGAGTTACCCACATCAAGTCCAATCGCATAACTTAGCTTAGCATTTTCTGATTTCCATGTTCCCGTGCTGTTTTCTGTTTTTCCAGCCATCTGTTCTGCTGTTTCATGCGCAACCTTAGCAGTTTCTTTGGCATCATCTTTATCATTGGAACATGCTGTTGCCAACATTGTAAGTGCAAGCGCTGCAGCTGTAACTGCAATCATACTTTTCTTCATCATATACCCCTGTTTATAATTCAATTTATTCCCACTCTATGGTCGCTGGTGGTTTACCCGATACATCATAAACAACCCGATTGATACCACGCACTTCATTGATAATACGGTTGGAAACCTTGCCCAACAAAGCATGTGGCAATTCAGCCCAGTGTGCTGTCATGAAATCTTCTGTTTGAACGGCGCGAAGTGCTACAACCCATTCATACGTTCGTCCATCCCCCATCACGCCCACAGATTTTACAGGTAAAAACACCACAAAGGCTTGCGATGTTTTTTCATACCAACCCGATGCCCGCAACTCTTCAATAAAAATCGCATCAGCACGGCGCAATAAATCTGCATATTCTTTTTTCACTTCGCCCAAAATTCGCACACCCAAGCCAGGCCCTGGAAAAGGGTGACGATAGACCATCTCTGGTGCTAAACCCAAAGCTACGCCCAGTTCACGCACTTCATCTTTGAATAATTCACGCAATGGCTCCAGCAATTTCAAATGCAATGTATCGGGCAAACCACCCACATTATGATGGCTCTTGATGGTCTTCGCTTTGCCATTTTTTCCGCCTGCCGATTCAATCACATCGGGATAAATCGTGCCTTGTGCCAACCATTTGGCTTGCGGCAATTTAGCGGATTCCTGCTGAAACACTTCGACAAATTCACGACCAATAATCTTACGCTTCGCTTCTGGATCTTCCACGCCCTTCAAATGCCCAAGGAACACATCCGCAGCATCCACATGAATCACCTTCACGCCCAAGTGATCTGCGAAGGTCTTCATGACTTCTGCGCCTTCATTCAAACGCAACAAGCCATTATCCACAAACACGCAGGTCAGTTGTGTGCCAATAGCTCGATGCAACAAAGCTGCTGCCACCGATGAATCCACCCCCCCTGACAAACCAAGAATGACTTCTTCATCACCGACTTGAGCACGGATATGAGCCACTGCTTCATCAATATAGTTGGGCATCGTCCATGATTCACCGCAACCACAAATATCATGCAAGAAGCGATTCAACATGGCCACGCCTTGTTGGGTATGGGTCACTTCAGGGTGAAATTGCACGGCATAAAAATGGCGCAATTCATCGGCCATGCCTGCAATCGGTGTGGACTCATTGTGACATAAAACTTCAAAACCTTCAGGAAGTGCCGTGACCTTATCTCCATGCGACATCCACACATCCAAGCTTCCACTGGCATGATCTTGAATACCCGATAACAAACGCGAATCAGTACACGCGCTGACTTCCGCGTAACCAAATTCACACACATCACCTGTTTCAACACTGCCACCCAATTGTGCCGCCATGGTTTGCATACCATAGCAAATACCCAACACTGGCACACCGAGTTCAAACACCACTTGCGGTGCCTTCGGCGTTTCATCCTCATAGACAGAATTCGGTCCACCCGAAAGAATGATGCCCGATGGTGCAAACGCACGAATAGCATCTTCCGACATATCCCAAGGATGCAGCTCACTAAACACCTTAGCTTCGCGCACACGCCGTGCAATCAATTGCGTATATTGCGAACCAAAATCAAGAATTAATATTTTATCCATATTTATTTCACCACAAAGTCACGAAGACACAAAGAAAAACGCATAAAACGCTGTGCCTTGGTGGTTATTTTTAAGCATTCAAACGATAATTTGGTGCTTCTTCAGTCATCGTGACATCATGCACATGGGACTCACTCAAACCTGCACCTGTAATTTTCACAAACTTGGCACGGCTATGCATCGCTTCAATCGATTCAGCACCAATATAACCCATGGATGCACGCAAACCACCCATCAATTGATGTAAAATATCAGACAATGAACCTTTGTATGCCACTCGCCCTTCAATGCCTTCAGGTACCAATTTCATGGCTTCATCCACATCACCTTGAAAGTAACGATCTTTACTGCCTTTTTGCATCGCACCAATGGAACCCATACCACGATATGCTTTATAGGTACGACCCTGATATAGAATTTTTTCACCGGGTGCTTCATCTGTACCTGCAAACATAGATCCAAACATGCAAGTGCTTGCACCAGCTGCCATGGCCTTGGCAAAATCACCTGAAAATTTAATACCACCATCGGCAATCACAGGTACACCAAGTTCACGACCAGCATCCGCACACTGCATCACCGCAGTCAATTGTGGCACGCCCACACCCGCCACAATACGCGTGGTACAAATCGAACCTGGTCCAATCCCCACTTTCACCGCATCAGCACCCGCTGCAATCAAATCACGCACGGCTTCAGGTGTGGCAATATTGCCGCCAATGACTTGAATATCATCGCCGTATTTTTCTTTAATTTCACGAACTTGTTCAATCACACCTGCCGAATGACCGTGTGCAGTATCCACCACCACGACATCCACACCTTCTGCAAACAATGCTTCAAAGCGTTGCATTTCTTTTCCGCCGACACCAATGGCTGCGCCAACAAGCAAACGCCCCAAATCATCCCGCACGGCATTCGGGTGCGCTGATGCTTTTTCAATATCACGCACAGTGACCATACCCTGCAAACATCCATCCTCATCAATTACAGGTAATTTTTCAATACGGTGTTCACAAAACAAAGTTTTACATGTTTCCAAATCGGTTGCAGGTGCCACACTCACAACATCCGATAGGGTTGTCATCATATCCCGCACGGGCTTAGCCGCATTGGTTTCAAAACGCATATCACGGTTGGTGACGATGCCACAAACCTTGCCCACTGCATCCAAAACAGGAAAACCTGAAAAACCATGTTGCACTGCCAAAGCTTGCACATCTGCCAAAGACATATCTTCGGTCACAGTCAAAGGATCCTGCACCACACCCGCTTCGTAACGCTTCACTTTACGCACTTCTGCCGCTTGCTGAGCATGTGTGAGGTTTTTATGAATAACCCCCAAACCACCTTCTTGCGCCAAGCAAATGGCAGTCGAAGATTCCGATACAGTATCCATCGCAGCTGAAAGAACGGGAATATTCAAACGAATTTTTTTGGTGAGTTGAGCCGATGTGTTGGCACTTTTGGGTACCACTGAACTCGCTTGTGGCACCAGTAATACATCATCAAATGTCAGTGCTTCGCCAAGAATACGTGAATCCATAAAAACAAACCTCCAAATACAAGGCGCAGCACGCTAGCCCGCATGGTTGATGAATTCTACCACGAACGCGCGGCATTCGGCGCACCTTCAATATAAAGAGTTCCCTCGCTCCCATGCACCTGCGTGGGAGCGGTATTGTCGTATCCATTCCCACCGAGGAGGATGGGAATGAGGAAATTCCGCCACGCCTTCGCGATGATGCTTTTAGCTTGTGGATTCCCGATAAACAATTTCGGGAATGACCATGCTTTTAGTTTGGAAATGACGCGAGTGAAAAAACGCTACTGCATGCGTTCAATCCAACATTGCATGCAACAAACCACCACGAAAAGGGGGGAAACCGATGCCATAAATCATCGCAGCATCCAAATGTTTGGCATCATCCACCACACCCTCATCCAAACAACGCTGAGCTTCGCGTAACATCGGCAACAAACAAGCATCCAACACAGCCTGTTTACCCATCACCACATCATCAGCGATGTTGGCATCGCATTCTTTTTCCCGTGTTGTACAACTCAAATATGCGTGTAAACCTTCATTGATATGCTTGGCTTTGCCTTTTTCATACACATAAAAACCTGCGCCTGATTTTTCACCCAACACACCATCTTTCACCATGCGTGCAAACCATGTTGGCAACTGGAACACATCTGTATCGAAACTTGCGCTCAAATGTTCACCCACATGCAAACAAATATCCAAACCCACCCGATCTGCCAGTTCAATCGCACCCATCGGCAAGCCATAGGCTTTCAAAATACCATCCACATGCACAATAGATTGACCTTCTGAGACCAAACGTAATGCCGCAGTCATCAATGGCATCAAACAACGGTTGACCAAAAAACCAGGACGATCTGCGACCACCACAGGATATTTACCCAATGAAACCGCCCAAGCGGCCACAGCTTGAATGGTTTCAGGCGATGTTTGTTCACCCGCAATAATTTCAACCAGCGGCATTTTGGGAGCTGGATTGAAAAAGTGTAGACCAGCCAAACGTTCGGGATATTGAAGCCCCTTTTGCTGCGCTGTGACCGAAAGCGATGATGTATTGCTCAATAACAGAGTTGTTTCACTCACTTTACTTTCCACATCCTGCCAAAGCTTTTGCTTGATGGATAAATCTTCCACCACTGCTTCCAGTACCACATCTGCCGCATGCAAACCACTGGCATCCAACGTGGGGCGAATACTTTGCAGACGTTGTCGCCCATGAGAGAGAGTTCGTTTGGCAAAGCCTGCGATATGTGTCATACCTCGACTCAAGGCAACCGCAGATACATCGTGTAAATCAACACGCCCCTGCTTGCTCACCACCCAAGCAATACCACTGCCCATCACACCTGCGCCATAGACTGCGGTATGTCGCAAATCTGCCGCCATTGTTTGCCCTGCACGCACAGCCGCTTGGTGTTTCAGCCCTTCACCAAGAAAAAACACATGAATAAGGTTTTTACAGCTATCGGTCACCGCCAATCTACCAATAGATTGCGCTTCCAGTGTATAAGCTTCTGCATCATCCATGCCTGCAATATTCCGAAACAGTTGCAAGGTTGCAGATAAGGCAGGGTAAGCTTCATCCATATCCAATACAGGAAAACGTGCTTTTACCTTCCATTCTAGCACATAAAAGAAAAAGGCGCGTAAAGGTGGCAATGAAAACCAATATGGTTTCATGCCTTGCTGTTTTTTACCTTTCGCCACCAACACATCCACGGCTTGCTCCACTTGCTCCATATAACATACCATATCTGCCAAGCCCAAACGTTTGGCTTGCTTGGCATGAACACTGCGTCCACTTAAAATCATCTCACTGGCTTTAAGCCACCCGACCTTTTTGGGCAAACGTACACAACCACCAAAACCAGGGTGAATACCCAATTTAATTTCAGGCAAACCCAATTGCGTTTTTTTATCATCAACAGCTAAAATTGCATCACATGCCAGTGCCAGTTCTAGTCCACCGCCCAAACATAGGCCCTGCACCACCGCAATAGATACACAGGGCAGTTGTTGCAAGCGTAAGCACAAATCCTGTCCACGCTTTGCCAACAAACACCCCTGTTCCGCATTGTTTACAGCGGCAATGGCATGCACATCCGCACCAGCAAGGAAACAGTGGGCTTTATCACTACGAAGCAATAAATATGTCGGCGACGCAAGCTCCAATTCATCCATACAGGATGCCAAAGCCTGCATACAAGCTTCATCCAACACATTGACGGACTTATCACCCCGTGAAAACAATAAGGTCGCTTGTTGCTTATGCCATATCAAGCTTACTGTTGATGTCATTTCCATGCTTCACCTCCAAGCAACACTGCCGCGCCTTGTCCACCCCCAATACACAACGATGCCAAACCCAAGCCACCTTGTGTATCGTGTTTCAATTGACGCAATAAGGTAAGAATCAAACGCGCACCTGTCATACCCACTGGATGCCCCATCGCAATCGCACCGCCATGCACATTCAACACACTGGAATCGGGCGCACCCACCGCTTTGCCTTCACCCCATGTTTTTTCTGCAAAGGTTTGCGAACCAAGTGCATCCAAATTGGCAAGCACTTGCGCAGCAAAGGCCTCGTTGATTTCCACCCTTGCCATATCTTCCATGCTAAGATTCCGAGCCGATAACAATTGGTGACAGGCATGTACTGGTCCCATTCCCATACGTTTGGGATCACACCCTGTATAAGTCCAGTCATGTAAATAACCCAAAATAGGCCAGCCTTCGGCTTCGGCTTTTTCACGGTGCGATACAATCAACATGGCTGCGCCATCGGTCAGCTGCGAACTATTGCCAGCAGTGACACTGCCCAGAGCCCGATCAAATGCAGGATGTAGTTTGACCAAAGCCTGCATGGATTGCCCCACACGAATACCTTCATCATGATGCACAGGTGTAAAAGATGAACCTGAAAATACATGCATCACCTCTTCATCAAACCACCCTGATTCCCATGCTGCTTGCGCCCGTTCATGGCTTTGTAGTGCCCATGCATCCTGTTCAATACGGGACAAGGAAAACTCTCTTGCCAGCACCTCTGCTGTATCCCCCATGCCCATGCCAATGGTTGCATCGGTCAAACCTTCCAGCAATCCCACACGCGGTTTCCATGAGGCTTTGAGCAATTGGGGGAGAACTTTTATTTTCGTTTGCCACGTACGCGCTTTTTGCAAACGTGACATCGCCGCACGCACATCATCGTGAAAAAGCAACGGGGCATGGGTCATAGACTCCACACCACCTGCCATAACCACATCGGCATGCCCAAGTTGAATTTTTTCAGCTGCATCGGTGATCGCTTGCATACCCGATGCACAGTTGCGATGGACAGTGTGCGCAGGAATCGAACGGGGCAAACCAGCATTTAAGGCAATCACACGGGCAATATTGCTTGCTTCTACAGGTTGAATCACATTTCCCACAATCACCGCATCTATATCTTTAGGCGTGACTTGTGAGCGCACCAACAGCTCTCGCATACTCTGCATACCCAAATCCACCGCCGATAATCCCGACAATGCACCATCTATTTTACCCAGTGGTGTACGGATACCTGCAACAATTATAATTTCACATTTGCTTTGTCTCATTTTTAGCATTGTGTTCACCACTTTTTACAAATCTTATCGACTTAGGATCATTGCAAATTCTTAAACCACGATAAGTATTATAGCTTATTTATACGTCGGTAACGGTAGCGGGGAATTTCAACCGAGGTACGTTGCCGCATATATGACTGACACGCTTAAAAACAACGTACGATTTCTGATGATTGAAGTGGAAACACAACTCTCACTGTTACAAACATACACCCAAGATCCAGAACCCATACACCTCCAGCGTATGAGCGAACGCAGTGCCTATATTTACAACCTCAACCTTCGCATTCAAAACAGTATTTTATTAAACACAAGTGAACCAACCCCCCTTATTTGGATGCAACACCGAACCCTCAATGCCATCGCTTCGGATTTGGTACACATCACACGCCTATGCCATGAATGTATGCAGCAATGGGTTCAAACAGAACACTTCAACATCCTTGATTTATCACCTTACCGCTTGGTTGCACGTCAATTAAACAAAAGCCTACAACATCTTGAACAAGCTTTTTGGCAACGTGATACACGTTTGGCACTGCATATGGGCTTGGGTGAACATAAAATCAGCCGTCAATGCCAAAAAATGCTAAAAACATACACGACCAAACTCAAACAACGCCAACACACCGAAGTTTGGATTGCAGGACTCTTTACCCAGCGCTGTTGCCAACAAACAGGCGAAAGTTTATTGCGTATCAGCGAAGCCATTATTTCCAACAACCTCGGACAACCGATGGATATGCCGCGTTTCCATGCCCTTCAAGATACAGTTTCCGCTTGGAATGGTGAACAAAATATGATTGATATGGACATTCAATCTGTCGCGGAAACACGTTCTGGTAGTGGTATTTCATCCTTACAAGACAAAGCAAAGAGCCAGCCCTTGGTCATTTATAAATCGGGAGATAAACGCAAACTCAAAGAAGAACTGCATGGTGTGGCAACATGGCATGATCATTATCCAGGTGTTGCTCCTCAAATTCTTGCCTACAACAAACATGACAAGGGCGCATCCTTGTTGATTGAACACTTGCAAGGCATGACCTTTGAACACATTGTGTTGCACGAACCCATGCATGTGATGCATGCTGCCATCAAGGCGTTAACCCAAACCCTGAAAAAAGTATGGGGAGATGGGCAGCGGAAACGCCCCAAACCCGCCAGTTTTGTCCGTCAGACACGCAAACGATTGGCCGATGTTTATGCTGTTCATCCCGAATTTCGACAGGGTAAAACGTATATTTGTGGTCAATCACCCAAAACATTTGAAGCCTTGCTACAAGCTGCAGAAAAAGTGGAATATCAATTAAAAGTACCGCGCAGCATGTTGATTCATGGTGACTTCAATATTGATAATATTCTTTATGAACCCAACAGTAAGCAAATTCACTTTATTGATTTACACCGTTCCACACATATGGATTATGTACAGGATGTTTCGGTATTTATTATTTCACATGATCGCTTACAGGTGTTTGATGCTCCCCAACGGCGACGTATTCGCAAACAAATCCATGATTTTTATCAAGCCATGCAAACATTTGCAACACAACAAGGTGACAGTTCATTTCAAATTCGCTTAGCCTTAGGGTTGGCGCGGTCTTTGGCAACATCCACACGTTTTATTCTGGATCCTAAGATAGCACAACGCATGTTTTTACGCGCCCATTATTTATTGAAACAAGTCGCTCAATGCGATCCACAACACCCTGAAGATTATCAACTACCCATCAAGGAGTTATTTAAGTGACCCAACTTTACATCGGCGTGATTGGACTACCTGGCAAGTGGTCCAGTGAAGCCCTCGCCCAAGCTGTTGCCCAACATACAGGACATTGCCCTGTCATTGATATTCAAGATGTTTGGCTGAATTTAGAAGACCAAGCACTTTATTGGGGCGATAAAGATTTATGCGAATTCGATGCTTTGTTGGTCAAAAAAATTGGCAAGTCCTATAGCCCACATGCCTTGGATCGTCTGGAATTGTTACGTGTTGCTGAAGCTGCGGGTGTACGTATTTTCAGCCCTGCTTTAAATATTTTGCGCTTGATGGATCGCCTTAGCTGTACAGTAACACTTAGCAACCACCATATCCCTATGCCACCCACCTGTATCACAGAAAGCATGGATGTGGCTTTATCTGCCATTGAACGTTTCGGCAGTGCAGTATTTAAACCGCTTTATTCCACCAAAGCACGCGGCATGGAAGTCATCCACGCCAGTGATAATCTGGATCAACAACGACAACACATTGCCACTTTTCAAGCACGCAATCCCATGATGTATATTCAAAAGAAGCTGGAATTATCAGGGCGCGATGCAGGCATGGTTTTTTTGGGTGGTGAATATTTGGGAGCGTATGCACGCATTACCCAAAACAACAGTTGGAACACCACCATTCACAGTGGCGGTCGTTATGCCAATTTCAATGCACCGCAAGCTTGGATTGATTTGGCATATCGCGCCCAAGACCCTTTTAATATGGATTTTACCACAGTCGATGTGGCTGAATCCGAAGATGGGCTCATTGTTTTTGAAGTTTCGGCTTTTGGTGGATTTCGCGGTGCCAAAGAGGGTATGGGGCTAGATGCCGCAGCCGCTTATGCCGCTTATGCCATGCAACAACTGAAATAACCATTGAGCACAGTTCTCGAAAAACCTTCGTCGTCATGCCACAAGCCTGTTATTCCCGAAACCTTCTATCGGGAATCTATCCATAGACCCTCGATACAAGCACGCAAGGGTGACGACGGAGGGGACGAGAAAACACAACGAAGGAAACCGTACTGCCCATCATTTCTACGGAGTTTTTATGTCAAACCTATTATCTTTACGTCAAACCATGCTCGGCAATGCCAGATTATGTGATCGCCCTTTGTATCTTGCCTTGGGGGATCTTGAAGTTCATGTGCGTAGCAATAGCCAAGAGCTTTTGGATGTCCTACACCATTATTTTCGTCACATCGTTTGTGAACAGCCAACGGGTTTGGAAAGCGTGGATGTCACGGCCATCGAATGCGCCGACTTGGATTTGGATTTGCCCTTCAAACATTGGCAACGCGACACTGGCAAAGTGGGTAAAAAAGATGCCTATATTGATATGAATACCGATATGCAAAGTGCGCGCCTGATTTATAAGGTGCGAACGGGCATGATGTTTTTACAAAGTCTCACCGATCGCATTGCAGCAGGACCATGCCTTGCCAACAGCAATCAAGTCATCAATTTTATCAACAACCAATATATCAATTATTTACAAAATAATGGTCACCTTATTTGTCACGCCGCTGCCTTAGCCAAAGACAACGAAGGCATGGCCTTTGCAGCTTTCTCAGGCGGTGGAAAATCCACCACGATGTTGCACTTGATGGCTGATGAACGTTTTGATTTTGTCTCCAATGATCGTTTGTTTATACGTCAAGATGGAGATGGTGTGCAAGCGCGCGGCATCCCCAAGCTTCCGCGTGTCAATCCAGGCACCTTGCTAAACAACCCACACTTACAAAATATTTTAGACCCTGAAAAAAGCCAACGATTACAAGCCTTGCCAGCATCCGAATTATGGGATTTGGAAGATAAATACGATGTGGACATCAGTGATATTTATGGAAAATCACGTTTTTGCACATCACCTATGCTTAAACATTTCTTTATTCTGAACTGGTCTCATCAAAACAAAGGTCTAACCTACATTGACCTCATTCAAGCCGATGAACGACCTGACTTACTCGATGCCATCATGAAATCTTCAGGACCTTTTTATCAATATGCCGACGGCTCTTTTTATCGTGAAGGTACAGACTTAGTTCATAAAACCTATGCCAAAGTGCTTCAAAACATCCAAGTTTATGAAGTCCATGGTGGGGTCAACTTCGAGGCCATCACAGATTTCTGTACCCACCATTTGTATCCATGAGTCAGCGGCGAAATATCGCTGCTTTTATACGCCATGGTGATTATCACCAACGTGAGCAAACCCCCAGCGCCATGCAACCCTTTGCACTTTCATCACTGGGTGAGCATCAAGCCAAAGATGCCTCTGTGATACTGGCATCATTTGGCATGGTACATGGTTTACACATCTCACCCACGGTGCATTGCTCATGCCTTCTGCGGGCGTGGCAAACAGCCAACATCGTGGCTAAAAAACTTTCTTCAACGGATCACACCCTAGCCTTGCAAGAAAGCCCAGCCTTGTCTGAACGTTCGGTGGGGAGTCTTGCCAATTTAAGTGCCATAGCCATAGAAGATATTTTGAAGAACGACCCGCGTTACCCCGCGCCACCTCAAAACTGGAAATCTGATTCACACTATGCACTGCCCTATCCAGGTGCAGAATCGTTGATGCAAGCAGGACAACGTGTGGCAAACTACATTCAACAAGTGATGACATCCTTACCCCAAGAGGCAGGTATTTTACAAATATTTGTCGGGCATGGCGCAGCCTTTCGTCATGCAGCATGTCATAAAGGTATGTTAGCCTTTAAGGATATTGCCCGACTGAGCATGTTCCACGCAAAACCCATCTATTTCACTGCTAAAGGTGATGTATGGCAGCAGCAAGCGGGAGATTGGAAAATACGCAGCCCAAGCTCAACGTACACGGATTAGAACATGTCTCCCATCAACCTTGCCCTGCCCCAAAAGTATGGCTTACCTCAAAGTACACAAAATTGGTTGGACTGTAGCAAACATGGACTGCGTCAACGTAAAAAGAGTCTTCATCAATGTCGCCAAGATGCACAATATTTGTTGCAAAAGCATACTTGGACATGGCCCGAACGCACCACAGTTTTCATTTCTGATTTGCATGCCGATGCCGATGCCCTGACTGCCTCATTGCTTGCTAGCGGTGGTGTCGAAAAAACTGACCATGTCGATCACCCCTTTATACTAAACACCCAAGGCAAGCAGATGATGTTTGTATTTGGTGGTGATTTTTTTGATAAAGGACCCAGTAATTTAGGTTTACTGCGGAACTTGCATGCCTTTATACAGACAGGCGCGCGTGTTCGATTGTTGGCAGGCAACCATGATATGCGGGTGTTGTTTGGTATGCGTAGCGCAGGTAACACGGGTGATGTTCGCAATGGTCATTTTTTCATGCGTATGGGTGCCAAAGCAGTGCCTTTTTTAGATGAAATTCGCGATGCCTACCTCAGTCACCCCAAAGCCATGCAAGATATTCCCGATGAAGCAAGCTGTATGCAGCATTTATTTCCCATGCCCACTTGGTGGAAAGAATTCCCCGAGCATGCTGTAACCGTCATGTCCATTGAAAAGATGCAGAGTGAAATGGATAAAATCCGTCAAAAAATGGAAAAATTCAAAAAACACTGCAAAAAATACGATTTAAGCATGTGTGAAGCCTATGCCGCAGCCCTTCATTGGCAGTATTTATTTTTACATCCCCAAGGCGAATTTTACTGGTTTTTCCAACAACTGCGTTTGGCGTATCGCAAAGGTTCCTTTTTGTTTGTTCACGCAGGCATTGATGATCAAATGACCGATACTTTGCGCGATTACGATATCCCTTGTATCAACCAGCAATTCAAACAACACATGCAAGGAAGCCCCTTTGAATTTTATTATGGCTCACTTGCCAATACCATTCGCACCAAATATCGTCATACTGATAAACCACTCACAGGCAAAGGTGGGCAACAAGCTCGCCAACTCGGCATCCATGCCATTGTGCATGGGCATCGGAATTTACGGCGCGGGCAACGCATTGCCTTACGTAAACAACTGTTTCATTTTGAATGCGATGTGACCTTGGATCGTTGCTCACGGCAAAAAGAAGGTTTACAAGGTCAAGGCGCTGGCGCAACGCTGATTCACCCCGATGGTTATGTATTGGGTATCAGCACCGATTACCATGCCGCCAAAATCTTTCACCCACAAAGCATTATTCAACATGATATGTCCATCATTTCAGGAGCATAAGATGTCCTCAAATTCATCCCTAAAAATACCCTCCGATAAACATCAATTCCACCATGAATCCTTACAGGATGGCCAAAGCATTGGCCAATTGCTGGAAGCCATCAGCAAAGGTTTTGCACGCGGTGAATTAAATTTCAGCGATGATGTTGACGACATCCAATTGCAAGCTGAAGGCTTGTTACATCTCAAAATTTCAGCCAGCCAAGAAGATGGGCGAAATCGTATCAGCCTACGTGTCACATGGCATGATGATTTGGAACATCAAACCACGCACTCCAAATTATTGGTCAATGAAAAAATAAAATCGAAAAAGAAAAATCGTTCGACTTCTTAACCCGTATGATTCGCTATAGTGGTTTAAGTATCAAATTATCCCGTCATGCCCGAAATCTTCTATCGGGTATCTATCCATAGACCTCCGACACAAACATTCGGGGGTGACGTGGGTGTCTCGTGCGGGTAGGAGGGCTACATTGATACTTAAACGACTACTATAGTTAGGCTTGGACTTGAAAAATCTGTGGTTGATCGCATACAAGCGTATGCCGTGTTAGTTTCAACAAGCTCATTTTCCCATCCCAAACACAGCCTGTATCCAAACCAACCACATGCTTTTCATGGTTGACCAAACCCATCGCCGCCCAGTGTCCATACACCACCTTACAATCTTTAGCCCATGCCAAATGTTTATGTTGAAACCACGGTTTATCGTTCACATTATCCGCCTCACCTGAACGCACAGCCCAGTTAAACCGACCTTTTTGTGTGCAATATCGGCTGCGTGTTAAAACAGCGACGGTGAAGATAAGGTTATCTTGCTTGGATTGGGGTTGTAACTCTGGAAACCTTGCCTGTTGCAATTGCTGACAAAACGATTGCCAGTGTTTGCCACGCAACACTGCTTCAACAGCTTTGGCACGTTGTTTGGCTTCAGAGAGTGTCCAATGTGGGTGCAAACCTGCATGCACCATACACCATTTTTTTTTCTTATCATGGTGCAGCAACGGACGAGTACGCACCCATTCCAACAATTCATCTGCATCGGGTGCATCTAATATTTGCGTGAGTGTATCGCGTGGATAATCATGCCCACCTGCGGCTTTTTCCAACAAATGAAAATCATGATTGCCCAACACACACACACAGGCATCACCCAAAGCCTTGAGAAAACGTAATGTTTTCAATGAATCGGAACCACGATTGACCAAATCCCCCACGCACCACAAGACATCTTGCTTTGGATTAAATTTCACCTTGTCCAACAAACGCCGCAAGGGTGTGTAACATCCTTGAATATCACCCACCACATAAATTGCCATTAAATCACCCGTTGTAACAAAAGAACCCGTTCATGATGTGTCAAAACTACAGGGTTACCTGCCATGCTGCCACCACTGATATGGCGAACCAACCGCTCTATATCAGCACCTTTCACCCCCCAATCGGAGAGTTTTGGCATCTTGAGTTGGCAAGCATAGGACTTCAATATGACAAGCAATGCATCTTGTGCTGTGACATCATTCAAACCCATATTCCGAGAAAACAAACGTCCAACATCGGCATATTTCTTCAATGCAACATTATCGTTATCGCGCTCACGCATCACTTCGATATTCAAACGCACAGCTTCGTAAAGCAATGCGCCGCATGCCACACCATGCGGAATCGGAAAAAATGCACCCAACGGCGATGCCAAACCATGCACCGAACCCAAACCTGCATTGGCAAGTGTTAAACCTGAAAGGGATGAGGCATAAAGCATGGCTGAACGCGCTTCAATGTTTTGCCCATCGGTCACCGCAAGCAATAAACCATCACGAATACGCTGCAAGCCACTCCATGCCAAGGCATCGGTCATGGGGCTGGATGTTTGAGAAACATAGGATTCCAACAACTGCGTGAAAGCATCCATCCCACATGCAGCGGTGACATGGGCTGGACACGTTAATACCAATTCAGGATCAAGAATGATGTGTTGTGGCACCAATGACACATCACGAAAAGATTTTTTAAAACCATGTTCTCCAACCACTGAAAGCACAGCGTTCTTACTGGTTTCCCCCCCCGTGCCTGCTGTGGTTGGCATGGCAATCAAGGGTGTGGTGATACCTGCAAATATTTTTCCTTCGCCCACACCTTCAAGGTATGCCATCACCGAATCACCCGTGGGCAACAAACCTGCCACAGCTTTGCCAGCATCCACAGCACTGCCACCACCAATGGCAAGCACAACATCCACAGCTTTACCATGGTAGCGTGCCACCACATCATCCACCCAAGCAGGTGACGGTTCGCCCGATAAACTCTCCCGATACAATGTGAACAAAGCTGCCAGTTTTTCTTGCATATCTTGGCACAAAAGCGAATCATCAAAAGATGCTCCACCTGTCACCAACAACACACGCGAACCCAAGCTACGCAACACATCTGGCAACAAGGCACGTTGCCCAACACCAAAATGAATATGTGGTGTCGCTGCAAAATCAAAGTTTTTTATCATCATGTTGAAAATACTTTTTTGAGTATATCCGTGGTACGTTTGGCTGGATCTTTTCGAATGCCTGCTTCTTCTATAGCCATGTAATGAAACACACCCTTGAGCGCGCCTTGTGTCACATACTGTTGTAAATTCGCCTGAATATTTGGCACAAAGGGCATGGATTGATATTGACCCATGACTTTATTGTACGCTCGAATCGCCCCCACTTTCTGAAGCATTTGTTCAATGATGGGTTGCATTTCTTTGGCCAGTGGCGCACTCATCTTATCTTTAAAATATTGCGTCGCCGCATCATTGGAACCTTGCAAAATACCGCGTGCATCTTGGAAACTCATCGAACGAATCGCTTTACCAAACAATTGTTTGGCTTTGGGGGTCGCTGCTTCCGCAGCGCGGTTCAATTTTAATTCCAAATCATCCATCAAACTTGCAGCTCCCACCGATGCCAATAAGGATTTAACCCGCTTCAAACTATCAGGCAAAGGAATATGAATCTTCGCATCGGCATTAAAACCGTTTTTATGACTCAGTTGTTGAACCACACGTTCGGAGCCAACCTTGAGTGCATCTTTTAGCCCCGCCACCATATCTTTGGCGCTTAAAGCCCCCGACATTTTCTTTTGAAGACCTATTTTTTGCCCAATATCTTGTAAATTCACGCCCAAATCGCCCAAATTTTTCATCCAATCATTGGCTTGGACTGTTTGTGCCATCAACAACCCCGACATACCCACCGCAACCATCACAAGCTTCAACTTCATTTTGTCTCCTTTATAGTCGTTTAAGTATTCATTGACCCTTATCGTCCTTCACGATTTCCCCGCCCGTCATGTCCGAAATATTTTATTGGGAATCTGACGATAGACCCTCGACACAAGCACGCGAGGGTGACGAGGGTGTGGTATGCGAGGATGACGATCTACTTTCATACTCAATCTCCTTGACCCATCCCATTTGGATGGCTCGCTCCAGCATCTCGGGTGTATCAACATCAAAACTGACACTCAATATATGATAACTTAAACCAAGTGCATCCGCCTTGTTCACACTTTGCTGCAAAACTTTTTCTGTACCCCAATCCACACCCTGCAACATCGCAGCACTGGGTTTGCGCATGGCAATCAAATCATAACCACCATCTTCGACTGCACCCAATACCACATCATGCGTTTGCAACGCATCCACAGCTTGCAGTAAACGTATGTCTTGCATGTGCGGCGAATCCGTTCCTAAAAACAATACTGCTTCATCATTGGGACAAACTTGCTGCATCATGCGTCCCATTCTGGCACCCAAATCACCCACGCCTTGTGCCAACAAAGGCAGTTCAAATAGTTTGAAAAATGGATGTTTCACATCATCAGTGGCAATGACAACATCCGTAAACATCCGCTTCGCACGTTCAATAACGGTATATGCCATGGCTTCATGCCATTGCATGGCTTCCAAGGCTGAATACTTCGTCATCAATCGCGTTTTTACCTTACCTTGCATCGGTGCTTTGCACATCACCACAATCATCATATCCATCATGCCACCACCATGGCAGGCAAGAAAATATGTACCACCGTTCCTTCACCCAACATGCTTTTCAAATGGAAATCACCTTGATGTTGTTCAATAATACCAGAAGTCACAGCTAAACTTAGCCCTTTGCCTTTACCAACTTCTTTGGTGGTGAACCGCACCCCACACCCTTATCCAACATGATTTATTCGGCTAGAATCAATGCAAAGGTGCGAACAAGGAATCCATATCTTCAGATGTCCACAAGGCTGTGCTTGCGCCAGCTTTTTGATGAATACCCGCTGCCAAAGCACGTTTGCGCTCTTGCAATTCAAGAATTTTCTCTTCCACTGTGCCTTCGGTAATCAATTTATAGACAAACACTGATTTTTCTTGCCCAATACGATGCGCACGATCCGTTGCTTGGCTTTCAGCCGCAGGGTTCCACCAAGGGTCATAATGGATCACTGTATCAGCTGCGGTTAGATTCAGCCCAACACCACCCGCTTTGAGACTAATCAAAAACAAAGGTATATTGCCTTCTTGAAAGCTTTCCACGGGTGTGATGCGATCTTTGGTGCTACCTGTGAGTTTAACATAGCTGATGCCCAAGCGATTCACTTCATCTTCAATCAACTTCAACATGCCTGTAAACTGCGAAAACAACAAAATACGTCGCCCTTCCTCATGCATTTCCACCAGCATCTCAGAGAGCATTTCTAATTTGGCAGAAGCTGGAACAGCACCTTCAATACCTTTCACCAAACGTGGATCACAACAGACTTGACGCATTTTAAGCAAAGCATCCAAGACAATAATTTGACTCTTTTCCATGCCCAATGTGGCCACGGCATCGCGTACTTTTTTCTGCATAGCAAGGCGTACACTTTCATACATTTCACGTTGTCGATCATTCAAATCTGTACTACGAATCATCTCAGTTTTGGGTGGCAGTTCAGCCGCCACTTCTTCTTTGGCACGACGCAACATAAACGGACGAATGCGTAAGTTTAAGGCTTCTTGACGCGCAACATCACCTTCTTTTTCAATCGGTTTACGAAAAATTTTCATGAATTGTTTTTGGTCATAAAGATAACCTGGCATCAAAAAATCAAACTGCGCCCAAAGCTCACCCAAATGATTTTCCATCGGCGTGCCTGTCAGGCAAAGCTTGTGACGCGCATCCAGTTTACGCACCTGTTGCGCCACCTTGGAACGTGGGTTTTTGATGTATTGCGCTTCATCCAAAATCAACAAATGCCAAGCTTGGGCAGCCAAAACATCAAAATCACGTACCAACAAGGGGTAAGTGGTCAAAATCAAATCATACTCACTAATTTTAGTGAATAATTTGGCGCGTTCTGAACCATGTAAGGTTAAAAGTTTCAAACCTTCGGCAAATTTCTCCGCTTCACGTCGCCAGTTGTACATCAAACTTGTGGGAGCAATCACCAAAACGGGCTGCTTCAGCCGCCCTTCGGCTTTTTCCACAAGCACATGTGCCAAGGCTTGAACGGTTTTACCCAAGCCCATATCATCAGCAAGGATACCACCCAATTGCATTTCACGTAGAAACTGCATCCACGATAAACCTTCATGTTGATAATCTCGTAATTCCGCTTTCAGTGTGCTGGGAATAGTGGCTTCGGGAATGGTTTCTATGGCAGAAAGTTTTTTCATGTGTTTCAACCATGTTGAACTGCTGACCTGAATCGGCGTATCCAAAGCTTTTAGGCTTTCTTCCAAGGCCAACATTTGCGGCGCACTTAACATCGCTTCTTCGGGCTTCTTGGTGGCAAACACATCCAACATATAATGCAGAATATTGCCAATCATCGGGCCTGGCGCAGCAAGCAAACGTCCATCGGCCAAAGGCAACGCCACACTTTCTTTGTTTTTGATTTCTAAAATAGATGCTTCTTGCAACAAGTTGGGGGATGCGGCAACCCAACGTCCCATGACTTCAATCAAATCGACTTCTTCGCCATCATCCAAGGTGACCGACAATGCGGCTGCACCCATCAAGCTATGACCATGATTGCTGCTGCCCATATCCAACTGCCATGTTTCAGCCGTTTCCATACGGTAGGCAAAATCTTTGGAGATCTGAACTTGAAAACCTTTTTCTTTTAAACGTGGAATCGTGTGTAACACCCATTCAGCCCAAAAATTGGTGTCATGCAAGGTGAAATAATGTTTGGGAATCGCATGACGATTGCGCCGATAGTCATCACTTAACGTATATAGGTGTGTTTCAAGCAAGGCAGCGACTGCCGCATTTTCGGTTTTAACATCACGTTGAAAATCCACCACCAAGCCATGCGACACTGCACGGAAGGTTGAGGTATCTTGCGCCAAATATGGTAATTTATGACCATCATAATCAAACAACAAGGCAACGATATGCGTCGCTTCCATACGCAATGAGTTGGGGTTCATCATCTCTTTGCTAAGCAATTGAACCACAGGCACAGGTGGTACAAAACGTTGCGAATATTGCAAAGGTTCAGGCGGGGCAATGTCATCGGGTAGTTGCTCCCGAATATCATTGTATTCTTCTTTTTCAGCCTCCAAAGGAATCGCTGGAATATTCAATAAAACTTCCGCCACATCCGCAAGTTGCCCCGTTTCAATAGAACCACATCGGGCATGTTTGATGTCAATATACCAAGGCGGTGAGGTGAGCATAAATACCGTGTTTTGCATGCTTTCGGGCATTTTTAACTGTAAATACTGACCACCATGTTCATCACACTCCCAAAACCATGAGGCTTGGCATTTTTCACCTTGCTTGAGAGCTGGCGTATCTTTATCAAGCCAGTGGCAACGTCCACTTGTCAATAATTTACGCAAGATATTCAAACCTTGTTCACCCTTCAGGCGATAAGCGCCATTCAATGCGGTCGCGCCCAAGGTGCGATCCTTGGCCACCGTACGTAATACATCGGCATCGGTCGCCAAAATGTATTGCGGCATTTGCCCATCCAAGATATTCACTGCAGAATAATCGTTCGCTTTTCCATATCGTCCATCTTTGAGTAAACGGGTGGTGACAAAGCGCACTGTGATATGGCGGCTGTTGCGTTCAGATTCAAGGATGTACAACAAACGTTGTTTGACATCTTCTGAATACTTCTTACTGGGTTGATTGGCAGCGGATGCGGGGGCAATCCCACCCAACCACATCGAAAATGAGGGCGATATTTCGGGAACCGATTCGCTGGGGTTGCGTTGATCTTCCATCACTTCATAAAGGGTGGCGGCCGCATGTTTACACTTGCTTGCTGTTTCACAGGAACAGGCACAGTCCACACCGTCATCATGAAAGTGAATGGTCAGTGAATAACGTCGTCCTGAACGCCCTTCTACATGAGCATACACACCATTGGCATCGTCCAAATCACCAAATTCAATCACTTTTCCTTGTTTATAATAATCACGTCCTTGATTGGTGGACGCTGAACCCAGCCATTTACGAATGATCGCAACGGTTAATTTGGGGGTGTCATGCATGGTTGCCATGCTCCTTTAATGTTAACAATTCATCGCGGTGTTTTGCCGCATCTTCAAATCTTAAATCTACTGCTGCCTCGGTCATCAGTCGCTCCAGCTCTTTCATGCGAATAGCTGCATCATACGCATTCAGTGGGGCAGCTTCTTCCACTTCTGGAATAGGCCCATAATCCATCTCATACACCGAACCCAACACATCTTTGATCGCAGATGTCACCGTTTGTGGGGTGATACCATGTTGTTGGTTGTATGCTTCTTGTTTTTTGCGTCTGCGTGCCGTTTCATCCATCGCTTTTTGCATGGATTTGGTGATTTTATCGGCATATAGAATCACACGACCATGAACATTGCGTGCTGCTCGCCCAATGGTTTGAATCAAAGAGCGTTCAGAACGTAAAAAGCCTTCTTTATCAGCATCAAAAATGGTGACAAGCGCGACTTCGGGTAAATCCAAGCCTTCACGCAACAGGTTGATGCCAATCAACACATCAAAACACCCCAAACGCAAATCGCGCAGTATCTCCATACGCTCGACAGTATCAATATCTGAATGAAGATAGCGTACTTTCAAATTGAGATTGTTCAAATACTCGGTTAAATCTTCTGCCATACGTTTGGTCAAACAGGTTGCCAAGACACGAAACCCTTGCGCAATGACTTCATGCGCTACTGAAATAAAATCATCCACTTGGGTCACCGCAGGACGAATCTCAATGTCAGGATCAAGCAAACCTGTGGGACGAATCACTTGTTCCGCAAATACACCGCCGGTTTTTTCCATTTCATAAACACTGGGTGTGGCAGAAACATAAATGGTTTGAGGAACCATGGCTTCAAACTCATGAAATTGAAGGGGGCGGTTATCCAAAGCGGAAGGCAGGCGAAAACCAAAATCCACCAAGGTTTGTTTGCGTGAGCGATCACCCTTAAACATCGCACCAATTTGTGGTACGGTCACATGCGATTCATCAATCATCACCAAGGCATTGTTGGGTAAATAGTCCAATAGGGTTGGTGGTGGCTTACCTTCTTCTTGCCCTGTTAAATGGCGAGAGTAATTTTCCACACCACTGCAATAACCAATCTCTTGAATCATTTCCAAATCAAAAATCGTGCGTTGTTCCAAGCGTTGGGCTTCAACCAATTTATTTTGGTCATGAAGCTCTGCCAAACGCTCTGCCAACTCTTCTTTGATGGTTTCCATGGCACGCACCAAAAGGTGGCGTGGTGTGACAAAGTGAGATTTTGGAAACACGGTGTATTTATGTAACAATGCCAATCGCTTGCCTGTGAGTGGGTCAAATTGGCAAATCGCATCGACTTCATCGCCAAAAAGTTCAACACGAATCGCAAAATTTTCGGCATGAGCAGGAAACACTTCAATCACATCGCCACGCACCCGAAACGTGCCACGATGAAAGTCCATATCATTGCGTTCATACTGTAGTTCCACCAATTTATTAATGACAGCACGTTGATCAACGTTACGCCCGACTTCAAAATATTGCAGCATATTGCTATACGCTTCAGGGCTGCCTAAACCGTAAATACAAGAGACCGAAGCGATGATAATTACATCTTCACGTTCCAACAATGCACGAGTAGCGGCATGGCGCATACGGTCAATTTGTTCATTGATAGCAGAGTCTTTTTCAATGTAAGTGTCCGATGACGGGACATAGGCTTCGGGTTGATAATAATCGTAATAAGACACAAAATATTCAACGGCATTATCGGGAAAGAACTGTTTAAACTCACCATATAATTGTGCGGCAAGCGTTTTATTGGGGGCAAGGATCAGCGTGGGCTTTTGGGTATGCTCAATGATACAAGCCATGGTAAATGTCTTGCCTGAACCTGTAACCCCCAACAAGGTCTGGTGTTGTTCACCTTGTTCAATGCCTGCTACCAATTCGGCAATCGCCCGAGGTTGGTCGCCGCAGGGTTCAAATTCTCCATTCAGTGTAAAGCGCATCGGCGCAGGGTATGTTTTTCTGAACATAAGGGTAGCCCCAAAATATGATATAACATGTACCCAATATCAGACCATCCTAAATTCAGCCAAGCTTATAGCTAGATTATCTCACAATACACTCAATGATCGCTGGTGTGTTATACCTGAAACACTATATAAAATATCCTTTTCAATGGCTTGTTTTTGTGACAAAGTGTCGTTTTTCGGCGTGATAAGTATCACTGCATCTTGCTTTGATTTGAATATCGTACGCCGCATCACACGTTCGCATATTTAGACATCAGGCTTGTAAGGACTGTTTTCATGACTCCACAATGTACATTAAATCACAGTATTCGTTGTAGCGGTATTGGTCTTCATTCGGGCAAGAAGATCCAATTGGTTTTGCACCCAGCCAAAGAAGATGCTGGGATTACCTTTTGCCGAACAGATTTGAATGTCACGATTCCAGCACATGCTGATTATGTGACAGACACAAGGCTTTGTACAAGGATTGGAGTGGGTGATGCACATGTATCGACGGTTGAACATTTATTGTCAGCACTTGCAGGTTTGGGAATTGATAATGCCCATATTGAGGTGGATGGGGTTGAAATTCCTATCATGGATGGATCCGCGGCACCCTTTGTTTTTCTTATTCAATGTGCGGGTGTTCGGAAACAATCGAAAGCTAAGAAGGTCATTCGTATTTTAAGTAAGATTGAAGTAAAGGAAGGAGATAAGCATTGCGCACTTTATCCATCCAAAAGTTTCAAAATATCTTACACCTTGGATTATGACCATCCATTGTTACGCAACAGCCAAGTCAGTGTTGATTTTCAAAAACAAGCTTACGCTCGTGAAGTGGGTCGCGCACGTACCTTTGGTTTTTTACATGAAATTGAAGCCCTTCAAAAGGCAGGCTTGGCTTTGGGTGGTTCGTTGGAAAACGCCATTGTTTTGGATAAGTTTCGTGTGATCAATGAAGGCGGCTTGCGTTATCATGATGAGTGTGTTCGCCATAAAATTTTAGATACGGTTGGCGATTTATCGTTGGCAGGTCTAGCAATTTGTGGTGCTTTTGAAGGAACACGCACAGGCCATAAAATGAACCACCAATTGGTGCAAGCATTGTTAGCCAGCCCTGAATCATGGCGCATTGAAGAAATGATGGATGAAGCCACAGGCGTATTGGATCAAAGTGTTGAGGCTGAAGGTTTCCAAACGCAACTTTCTTAAAAATACATGAATGGAGCAAGCTCCCGTCATTCCCGAAATCTTGTATCGGGAATCTATAGACCCTCGACACAAGCACGCGAGGGTGACGAGACTTATTTTAAGCTCTGCGGCTATTCAAATTAACGCAATAAGCTTTGTAATGCATCACCAGGAACAGGCTGACGCATCAAGGATTCACCCACCAAAAAACCATACACACCTGCTTGGTTCATCTGCTGAATATCATCCGCTGTAAAAATACCCGATTCAGTCACTATAGTGCGTTCACTCCCCACTTCTTGCAATAAATCAAAGGTGGTTTGTAGCGATATATCAAAGGTATGTAAGTTTCGGTTGTTGATGCCCATCAATGATGTGTTTAAGTCCATAGCGCGTTCCAGTTCTTTGGCATTATGTACTTCTGGAAGGATGGATAAACCCAGTTCTTTGGCAGTTGCAGCCAGCTCATGCGCTAAACCATCATCAATCATGGCAAGAATGATTAAAATACAATCCGCACCCATGCTGCGTGCTTCAATGATTTGATAAGGGTCAACCATAAAATCTTTGCGAAGCATCGGAATATTGATCACTTGGCGAATATCCCGCACATATTCATCCGAACCTTGAAAATATTTCACATCCGTCAAGACAGATAAGCATGTTGCGCCGCCCTCTTCATAACTTTTGGCAATCCAAACAGGATCAAAATCATCGCGAATGATGCCCTTGGAAGGCGATGCTTTTTTAACTTCAGCAATGACTGAATTTTGTTTGTTGGCAATGCGTTGGCTTAATGCGCCAGCAAAATCTAAGGGGTGATAGGCTTGGGCTTGATGAAGTAAAGAAGCTTCCGAATGCTTGGCTTTGCATGTTGCCACCCACGCACATTTATAAGCTGCAATCTCTTTAAGAATAGAACTCATATAGCCGCCTTTTGCGTGAATGAAATCAATCTATCCAGTGTCTGTTGCACCTTACCCGAATCAAGTGCCTCAGCCGCAATGCACAAGCCATCAGCAATACCATCCACCTCGCCTGCCACCCAAAGCGCAGCAGCAGCATTGAGCAACACAATATCACGCCCTGCACCTTGTGCGCCTGCAAAAATATGACGTAAGATTTCAGCATTGGTGGCGGCATCACCACCCTCTAAGGCAGTCGGGCTGGCAAATGGCATACCAAATGCCTCAGGGTCAATTTCAAATGGCATCGGTGGACGACCTTGTTCAACCAAAATGGCATCGGTGATGGCGGTGGTGGTGATTTCATCCAAACCATCACGACCATGCACGACCAATGCCCGTTTGATACCCAAATCTTGCAATGCACCGGCCATCAAGGGCAATTTATCTTTGGCAAACACACCCAAAATTTGATAATCCGCATCAGCAGGGTTGGTTAAAGGACCGAGCAGGTTAAAAATGGTACGTACACCCAATTCACGGCGCACAGGACCTGCATGTTTCATGGCAGGGTGATGATGGGGTGCAAACAAAAAACCAATACCTACCTTATCAATACATGCTGCCACACTTTTAGGTGAGATATGAAGATTGACACCCAATGCCTCCAAGACATCCGCAGCACCCGATTTGGAAGACATGGCGCGGTTACCATGTTTGGCAACAGGCACATCACAAGCGGCTGTCACCAAGGCAACAGCGGTGGATATATTGAATGTTTTTGCCCCATCGCCACCTGTCCCACAAGTATCCAAAAGCCCCGTAGCCTTGGGATAAATATGGGTAGCCGTAGCACGCATGGCCTTGGCAGCTCCAGAGATGATTTCGATGCTCTCACCACGCAATGAAATACCCATCAATATGGCTGCAATTTGTGCAGGCGTTGCTTCACCTGCCATGATAGTCGTGAAGACCTGTTCACTTTGTTCTTGGCTCAATGGCTCATGGCTTTGAAGCTGTTCAATGGTGGATAAAATGATAGGACTCATGCTGAAACCTCAAGAAAATTCTTTAACATCTGGTGACCATGTTCCGTTAAAATAGATTCAGGGTGAAATTGCACACCAAACGTGGGGTGGTCTTTGTGACGCAAGCCCATCAATTCGCCTTCGGCTGTCCAAGCGGTGCGTTCTAAACAATCGGGCAGAGGCTCATCGACAATCAAGGAATGATAGCGCGTGGCAATAAACGGCGAGGGCAACCCCTTAAAAACACCTTGACCATCATGTTCAATGGGGCTGATTTTGCCATGCATCAAACGTGGGGCGCGAATCACCGAGCCACCAAACACTTGCGCCATCGACTGATGCCCCAAACACACACCCAATATAGGTAATTCGCCTGAAAATTGACGAATCACTTCCATCGAAATGCCCGCATCATCTGGCGTGCAAGGGCCTGGAGAAATAAGGATGCGAGCAGGCGCAAGTTCACGAATGCCTTCGATGCTGATTTGGTCATTGCGATAAATCAACGGTGTTTCGCCCAACTCTCCCAAATATTGAACCAAATTGAAGGTAAATGAATCGTAGTTATCAATCACCAAAATGCTCATGATGTTGTATCCTTTGTGGCTTGAAAATGTTGGGCTTGTGCCAGTGCAACCGAGCGAAACATGGCCGTGGCTTTATTCACGCATTCTTGATGTTCCTTCTCAGGCACAGAATCCGCGACAATGCCAGCCCCAGCTTGCACATAAATCATCTCGTTTTGAATCACTGCTGTACGAATAATAATGGCCGTATCCATATCTTCACCACCGAAAGATATATGCCCAATGCAACCACCATAAGGCCCGCGTGGTTCAGATTCTTGCTCTTGAATAATTTGCATGGCGCGAATTTTGGGTGCGCCTGACAGTGTGCCAGCGGGGAAGGTTGCAGCCAATAAATCCAAGGCATCGACATCATCGCGCAAGATGCCCTCCACTTGCGAAACAATGTGCATGACATGCGAATAGCGTTCCACACACATGGATTCGGAGACTTTAACGCTACCAAATTCACACACGCGACCCAAATCATTGCGCCCCAAATCCACAAGCATGACATGCTCTGCGGTTTCCTTGCTATCTGCGAGTAATTCTTTTTCAAATGCCATATCTTTGGCAGCCGTTACACCGCGCGGACGTGTGCCTGCAATGGGGCGAACAATGCCACGTTTGCCTTCTTTTTTAACCAAGGTTTCAGGTGATGAGCCAATCAAAATGGTGTCATCAACATGCAAATAGAACAAATAAGGCGAAGGATTGATATGGCGAACGGCGCGATAAATGGATAAAGGATCAGAAGTTAAGGGCGCAGAAAAACGTTGCGATAACACGACTTGAAAAATATCACCCGATAAAATGTATTCCTTTGCTTCCTTGACCATGTTCTCATAGTGGGCTTGACTTAAGTGTGACTGGGGGAGTTCAGCATCCGAAAGATCCATATCCAAACGCATGGATTCTGGCGTCTGCGATTTGGCAATGCTTGTTTCCATGCTATCCAGTAAAACATGGGCGTGTTTTGCATCATCATCCAACACGCATAAATGCATCACCCCATGCAAACTATCCATAATCACAAAACGATCAACAATCATATAAGCCGCGAGCGTGGCATCGGGTGTATTAGTTTTCATACCCGATTCAAAATGATGCACCATATCATAGGCAAAATAGCCTACTGCACCGCCAGCAAAGGGTAAATCATCGGCATCTTGCATGACATCTTGCTCAATAACCTGCTCTCGCAACCATGTTTGCATATCACTATTGAGCGTGTTTTTTTCACCTGAGCGGTAGCGCAAATGGAGTTTCCCCTGCTTTTCCACCGCCACGCTAGCAGGTGAAAACCCTAAGATACTATAACGACCCCAATGTTCACCGCCTTCAGCACTTTCAAACAAGAAACATTCTTGTTCACCGCGCAGGCAAGAAAATAGTGCAACTGGGGTATTGCAATCAGCAGATAGGGTACGACGAAATAATTTCACGTTGATTCTTTCCTTATTTTTTGAAAATGGCGAAAGATTAGCATTGTATAAGGAAAAAACCGACAAGCTAAACAGTGACGGTTTTTTTTAATCTCATGAATATTGCTTTAAAGGTCTATATCCATGAGTCTTCCGAGCCATTGAATATATCGAAAAAATGTCACCCCAACATAATTTGTGAGGAAAAAACATGGATGAAGTTTTAAATCCGGCAACACCCATTCTAATTGAAGATGAAATGAAACGCTCGTATTTGGATTATGCAATGAGCGTGATTATTGGTCGCGCTTTACCTGATGCTCGCGATGGTTTGAAACCTGTGCATCGTCGGATTTTGTATGCGATGCAGGATTTGGGTTGTACCCATGATAAGCCTTATAAAAAATCCGCCCGTGTGGTGGGTGATGTGATTGGTAAATATCATCCGCATGGTGATACGGCTGTTTATGATGCTTTGGTGCGAATGGCGCAACCTTGGAGTATGCGTCATGTGTTGGTGGATGGGCAAGGTAACTTTGGTTCAGTGGATGGGGATTCACCTGCTGCCATGCGTTATACTGAATCACGTATGAGTAAATTATCAGCGGAATTACTGGCTGATATTGATAAAGATACGGTTGATTTTGGCCCCAACTATGATGATTCGATGTCTGAACCCAAGGTTCTACCTGCCAAATTCCCTTGTTTGTTGGTCAATGGTTCACAAGGGATTGCTGTGGGCATGGCCACCAATATTCCACCGCATAATTTGGGCGAAAGTATTCAAGCTACGATTGCATTGATTGATAACCCCAGTGCCGATGATGATGCGTTGATGCAAGTGATGCCTGGTCCTGATTTTCCAACGGGTGGCTTTATTTATGGTCGCAAAGGTATGCGTGATGCGTTTTTGACTGGGCGTGGTTCGGTCACCATGCGTGCCAAAGCCTGTGTGGAAACCAACAAACGCACCAAACGCTCGGCACTGATTATTTCAGAATTGCCTTATCAAGTGAATAAGGCGAAATTGATTATTCATATTGCTCATTTGGTGCGTGATAAGAAAATCGAAGGTATTTCAGAACTTCGCGATGAGTCGGATCGTCAGGGTATGCGCATTTATATTGAATTGAAGCGCAATGAAATTCCTGAAGTCATCTTGAACAACCTTTACAAGCAAACACAACTGCAATGCAACTTTAGCTGCAATATGTTGTCCTTGTTGGATGGTCAACCCAAATTATGTGGTGTGCGCGAATTGTTGCATCACTTTATTGACCATCGCCGTCAAGTGGTGACACGTCGTTGCTTGTTTGAATTGAACAAAGCTGAATCCAGAGTGCATATTTTGTCAGGTTTATTGATTGCCTTGGATAGCATTGATGCGGTGATTAAATTGATTCGGGGCAGCCAAACAGGTGCGGAAGCGAAAACAGGTTTGATGGATACCTTTGGTTTATCGGATAAACAAGCCCAAGCGATTTTGGATATGCGTTTGCAACGTTTGACAGGTTTGGAATATGATAAAATCAAGGGTGAATTTGAAGATGTTCAAGTGGTTATCACACGTTTAAAAGAAATTTTGGCAGATCAACATGAATTGATGAAGGTGATTCGTGCAGAATTGGTGGAAATTGGTGAAAAATATGCCAATCCACGTCGTTCAGAAATTATGGATGAAACGGCTGAATTGTCTGTGGAAGATTTGATTACCGAAGAAGATATGATTGTGACTATTTCCAACGAAGGTTACATCAAGCGTAATGCAACCAGCCTTTATCGTGCGCAACGTCGTGGTGGTAAAGGCAAAACAGCCATGACCACCAAAGAAGAAGATTTTGTCACCCAGTTGATGGTGGCATCCACGCATGATTATTTGTTGTTTTTCTCCGATAAAGGGCGGGTTTTCCTTAAAAAAGTCTATGAAGTACCACAGGCAGGACGTGCAGCACGTGGTAAAGCTTTGATTAACCTGTTGCCTGTTGAAAAGAATGAAAAAATATCAGCAACCTTGGCTGTTCGTGAATTTGATGATGAACATTTTATTGTCATGGCAACCAAAAAAGGCGTGGTCAAGAAAACCAAGCTTTCTGAATATAAAAATATTCGTAGCAATGGAATTATTGCCATTCGATTGGATGAAACGGATGAATTGATGGGTGTGGTTCGCTCCAATGGTGAGCAAGATATTATGTTGGCATCCAGTGGTGGTAAGTTGATTCGTTTTGCTGAAAGTGATGCACGTGCAATGGGGCGTAGTACCCGTGGTGTGACAGGCATGCGTTTCCCTGAAGGTGATGAAGTGATTTCCATGACCTTGGCGGCTGAAAAAGCATCCTTGTTGGTGGTATCTGAACATGGTTATGGCAAACGTACCTTGGTCTCTGAATACAACCGTCAGAAACGTGGTGGACAAGGTGTGTTCACCTTGAAAAC
>JAUZQO010000023.1 GCA_030950925.1 Mariprofundaceae bacterium | reverse complement strand
AAGCATCGGATTCGCCCTGAACTCTTAGTAAAAAGCGATTTAGATGCGCGCTCCAAACGCCAGTTTCTTTATCGTGTCGAGCGAAAACAATGTTTTCCAAACCCATGGAATGGTCAAACACTTTATGACCCTGAAACACTTCCTTATGATACATTTTACCGTCATGTCCCCAAAGATCCTGTTTTGTGGTTGCAAGATGAGCCTAAGAAGCTAAAACAAAAAACGAAGCTAAAGACAAAGGTCAAACCGAAAGTAAAGCCGAAAGTAAAGCCGAAAAAAACTAAATTTAAGAAAAAAATAGCAATCAAAAAACACACCAAAACATTTTTGCCAAGTTCGAAATACCAAGCTATGCATACGGGATCTCGTGGGTCACTTCCAGCAGCGAATGCATATCATAAGGTATATGATTCAGACTTTTTGATGCCAAGACTGGGTCAAACCAGCCTTCAACTGGCAGCATTACCGCGTGTAGAACATGACGAAGGAAGTGTGCGCTTATCACCTCGTGGACTGAAAATGACGGTAAACCTTACTCAGCGCCCAGTTAGGCAAGGCTTACATTGGGCTGAGTCGTTGGCTAAAAAACAAGAAAAACATGAGAATATTCAAGATCTGTCTTCAGAGAAGTTGATGTCGGATGGTATGTTTTTTACCCGTTCGTTGATTCATGGTTATGATAATTTTCCTTTGCCCAAAGGACCCAATGTGGGCTTGGTAGGAGATGTTCAGTTACGTTGGCGCTTAAGAGATAATAGTTATAGCTTCACAAGCAATGGGCAATGGTCACCCTATAAGAATTTTTATATCCGAGGTGGACTAACGATGCCTGTGGCTGGCGGAGGCGCGAAAGTTCCGACCTATACATGGGGCTTGGGTTATACGGATTGGAGACCAGGTGGTTTTTCATTGGGATGGAATCAATGGGTTCCAAAAACATTAAATACGGTGCCAACCATTAAAAACATGGAGTTTAAGCTGGGTTATAACCTTAGTTTGATGAAATTAATCGCCTTACCCAAACGTTACCAAAGCAACGTATCGTTCTCCTTTTCCAAGGGTATCCCTGCTTTACACAGTGATTGGCAATACAATTTTGGCGATGGCTGGTTTGCTAGAGCAGGTATAGGTAAATCATTTGCTTGGCATAAGCGATTTCATCGTAATGACTGGAGTTGGACCTATGGTTTTGGTCGCTCCAAATGGCAAGTAGGAAGTTTTAATATTGAATATGCCAACTGGGGCTTCAACCGTATGCCACAAGATAATTTTCGTATGAATGGTGAAGTGGTTCTTTCATGGCGTTGGAAGTTACCTTGATATGATTTTTGATTGAACCTTATCATAGATTGGGCGATAATGAGCGAAAATCATAAGGAGATCGACAATGAAATTAGCAATGTTGGGTTTGGGTCGCATGGGCGGAAATATGGTCAAGCGTTTGATGCAGGGCGAACATGAAGTGGTGGCTTACGATGTGGATACAGCCCCAAGCCTTGCTTTAGCGGGTGAATTTGAAGGGGTATCTTCGGCTTCGAGTCTTGAAGATGTCATTGCCCAGTTACCCTCGCCGCGTGTGGTTTGGATTATGGTTCCCCATCAGTTTGTCGATTCAAGCATAGAAAACCTATTAAACGCTGGTTTGGAAGCAGGTGATTTAATCATTGATGGTGGAAATTCCAATTACAAAGAAGGTCAGCGTCGTGGTGCGGAACTGGCTGAAAAAGGCATTCTTTTTGCCGATTGTGGCACATCGGGTGGCGTTTGGGGTTTGAAAAATGGTTATTCCTTGATGATTGGTGGTGAAAAAACAGCCATTAATTTGATTGCACCAGCCTTGACCACCTTGGCATCGGATGATGGTAAGGGTTGGGGACATATGGGACCTGTGGGTTCTGGGCATTTCGTGAAAATGGTTCATAATGGTATGGAATACGGCATGATGCAAGCGTTTGCCGAAGGTTTTGAATTGATGAAAGCCAAAGAAGAATTTGATTTGGACATGCACCAAATTTCTCGTGTTTGGCAACATGGTTCGGTTGTATCATCATGGTTATTGGATTTAACAGGTGATGCCTTGGAACAAGATGGTGATTTATCCTCATTATCGGATTGGATGGATGATTCGGGCGAAGGACGCTGGACTGCCAATGAAGCGATTGATTTGGGGATTCCAACGCCAGTGATGACCTTAGCTTTACAAATGCGCTTCCGTAGCCGTCAAAAGGATGCCTTTGCGGGTAAAATTGTGAATGCACAACGTGCTGGTTTTGGTGGACATGCGATTAAACCTGCCAATAAGGAAGACTAATCATGGCAGGCGATAAGTTTGCCTCCTTGATTGGCAGTGAGCGACCTGAAGCGACCAATATTGTGATTTTTGGTGCGTCAGGTGATTTAAGTAAACGAAAGCTATTGCCAGCCTTGGCACACATGCACCGTTGGAATTTGTTAGGTTCTCATTCACGCATCATTGGTGTGGTACGTTCCAAATGGACGCGTTCCCACTGGGTGAATTATGTGCATGACCAGCTCTTGCATTATTTTCCTGAAGCAGTGATGAATCCACCGTCATGGCGGAGAATTGCAGATAAATTGGATTTGGTGGTGGGCGATTTAACCGATCCAAACATGTACCAAGACCTTGCCAAGGCACTGCATGCAGATGGTGGCAAAACCAATGCGTTGTATTATTTGGCGATTCCGCCTTCTTGGTATGAAGTGGTGTGCAAAAACCTCAAAGATGCAGGCTTATCGGATGAATCGGATGGTTTTCGCCGTATTGTGGTTGAAAAACCGTTTGGTATGGATTTGGCGAGTGCCAAAGATTTAAACGATAAGTTACAGACTTACTTTGATGAATCTCAAATTTATCGTATTGATCACTATTTGGGTAAAGAAGCGGTGCAAAACTTGATGGTGTTTCGCTTTGCCAATGCAGTATTAGAACCGTTGTGGAATCGTAATTATATCGACCATATCCAAATTTCAGTCTCTGAATCCTTGGGTATTGGTTATCGCGCGGGTTATTACGAAAATTCAGGTGCATTTCGTGATATGATTCAAAGTCATTTGATGCAGGTGATGGCATTGGTGGCGATGGAGCCGCCGATTTCATTGGATGCCAATGATGTGCGTGATGAGAAAATGAAAGTCTTGCGTTCGATGCGCGAGATTAAGCCTGAAGATGTCAAAGATATTGCGGTGCGTGCGCAATATGCTAAAGGTAAAGTGGGTGATGAAACTGTCGCTGCTTATCGTGATGAAAAGAATGTTGCCGATGATTCATGTACGGAAACATTTGCCGCAGTGAAATTTTATATTGATAACTGGCGCTGGCAAGGGGTTCCCTTTGTGTTGCGAACAGGCAAGCGTTTGCCTGATCGTGTGTCTGAAATTTGCATTCGATTCAAGGAATCACCGCAAAAATTATTTGATTTAGACCATGATAATGGTCGCAACAATGAATTGATTTTCCGCTTGCAACCCGATGAAGGGATGCAACTGACCATGACTGCCAAGCAACCTGGGCTTTCCACTGAATTAAGAGGTGTAAAACTGGATGCTTCTTATGGCATCGTGGGTTCAGGCATGCCCGAAGCCTATGAAACATTGTTGCATGATGTCATGTTGGGTGAAGCAGGTTTGTTTTCTCGTGCCGATGAAGTCGAGGAAAGTTGGGCAATTGTGGCACCGATTATGGATGCATGGGCAAAAGAAACAGATATTGCAACATACCCCGCTGGTACACTTGATATTCTAGGTATGGATGCTTTATTGGATGAGTGTGAAGGTGGATGGCGTGATTTGAGGTTATGTGATGACTATTGATATGAATATTCAGCATTATACAAACATGGAAGATTTAGCCCAAGGTGTGGCTGATTTGGTGGTTCAGTCAGGCGAACAGGCTATCGCTAAACGTGGTGTATTCCACTGGGCTTTGGCGGGTGGAACATCGCCCAAGTTGTGTTATGAAATGTTGTGTGATGCGCCGATTGATTGGAAAAAAGTGCATGTATGGTTTGGTGATGAGCGCTGCTTACCTGTGGGAGATGTGGAACGCAATGATGAGATGGCAAATCAAGCTTTTCTCAATCATGTGCCTATGCCTGAGTCAAATATTCATCGCATTCATGCTGAACTGGGGGCGAAAGAAGCTGCGAAGCAGTATGTTGATGCGTTATCATTGATTTCATGTTTGGATTTGGTGTTGTTGGGGATGGGGGAAGATGGTCATACAGCCAGTCTATTTCCTGATAATCCTGCATTATTGAGTCATGATTTAGCAGTGGCTGTTTATGATTCACCAAAACCGCCTTCAGATCGTGTGTCGATGGGATACAAAACACTTAAAGCTGCGCGTCAACGTATCATGATGGTCACAGGTGAAGGTAAGCGTGAGGTGTTTGAGCGTTTGCGTTTAGGTGAGGATTTTCCAATTTCTATCAATGATAGTGAGTGGCATACAATTTTATAAAGATTTTTTTGTGCATAAAAAAAAGGCTCCTTCATTAGGAGCCTTTTTTTATTCTCAGTATTGAAAAATATTATCTATTTTTACGAACGTAAGCCATGAGATCAAGAATTTCATCCGATGATAGTTTTTCTACCGCTTTGCCTGCACGATGGATATGACGACCATGACGAATACGAAGATCAAGCATTTGATCGCTTAAATCAGCCAGTTTCATTTTTCCAGCCGCATTGCCATAGAGTTTGATCGTACTTGGGCTTGAATGGCAAGATTGGCAATGCTTAGCATACAGTTTTTTACCATTGTTAAGATTGGCTTTATAACGGAGGGAGAGAACATAATGCGCGACATCGTTGATGTCTGGGTTACTCAATTGGTGCTCATTGGCTGTCATTAATGTGCCTGAACGACCGTGCCGAAGCGTATGAACAATGTCTTCTAAATTAAGCTTGGAATACACCAAGTTGGTAGCACCCAAGCCCGTTGTTGCACGTCCATCCATGCTATGACAGGACGAACAGACTTGTTCAAAACGTTTTTTACCATTGGCAAGGTTGGACTTATAATCAAAGGTTTTGATATAATCAATCACAGCTTCGATTTGCAAAGGCTTAAGATCATATTTTTTTGCGCGCATACCTGTTCCGCGTACACCGTAAGTAATAATACGACGCATTTCACCACGACTCACAACTTGAGCCATGGCACGATGGTTACGCGCTGGAAATGGTTTTAAATCTTTCCCAAACTTACTGATTGTACCATCCATACCATGACAGCTTGCGCAATTGTTTTGGTAAATCTTTTTACCATCTGGCATATCATCCGATGCTTGAGCAACGGAAATCGGCAGCGCAATTAAGGCTGCCGTGACCAATATCTTTTTAAACATGAAACTCCCCTCCCTATTTAAAAGTTAGAACCTATTTTGCACCTTGTTGTGCTTGAATGAAGCTTACCATAGCGGCGATTTCATCACTGGAAAGTTTTTTCTTAAATTTTGGCATCATTTTACGACCATGGGTGATGGTTTTTAGTAACACAGCTTCATCTTTATTCATGTCTTTAAAAGATGGACCTACTTTTTTTCTATCCAAGGCATGACACATTTTACATTTTTTGCTGAAAATCTTTTTGGCATTGATATCGCTTGATGCCATCGCAGCACTTGATGTCATACCCAAGAAAGCCAAAGCCATGGATGTTAAAATTATTTTTTTCATTGTGTTCTCCTTTTTATGATACGAAGACATCAAAGATGCTCGAATTTACAGCACTCATGGCTGATTGGGTTAAAGAGCCAAATAACGTGTAGCTATTCTTGCTCATTATTGGACTTGTAAAGCCACATTTGATAAAGACTGGTAAAGATTTGAATAGCAAATGTAATACCAACAAAAGCACCCATAGCAATCACCACATAAGCAAATTGAGGAATCAATTTCGTAATATACCACGAACTAATATCCAAAATAAGAAAAGCGAAGGGCGCGGCAACCACCACGCGTTTAAACAATACAGGTAATTCACATAAAAGGAAGATTCGACCAATCAAGAAGAGAATAAAAGCAATGCCAAACAAATGAATATGGGACACACGAACCAAGGCTGGAATGGTTGCCCCAGTATCAGTGGCAGTGAGTTCTAAGACATGTTCATAAGAATCAAAATGGGGGATGCTCATGCCGCTTGCTGCGGAATGACACATCACACAGTTGCTTTGCATGATGGGCTTGACCTTGGCTTCAAATTCTTCTTTGGTAGCACCATGTTGAATCCAGTCAAGAATGGTGGTTTTGGCAGCAGCATTGGGCAGGTTGGGTTCCATAGGGCCATTGATGGCAGCACCCAAACGCGTTTGATTGTGGCTTCCATAATATGCGAGTGTCACATCTTTGACCGATAAACCAGGTTCTCCATCTCGCCCTTGATCGGTGTAGTAAAGGTTAAGTAAAGCAAATAAATATCCAATACCAATCGTGATTAAAAACATGGAATCCAATAGTTTTTCACTGACAGATGTGTCGGAAAAACGTCTGAAATGTAACATGGGGAAGTCCTCTCTATTTTGATGAAACGGCAGGCTAGAACTGCTTTTTGAAAGCGCAACACAATCTAAACTTGATAAAATTCATCGGGTATTTAACCAAGTTTAAGACTTGGTTATTTAAACATGTGCTTGAGTCTTATATAGCCTCATTTTTATGGTATACTTGGGAAATCAAGAATGATGGAGAATGATGTTTTGTTACTTCTTTCGAAAATATTTTCGCAATTATTATTGCCGCCAGGCGGGTTGATTGTGTTGCTTGGCTTGGGTGGTGTATTTTTTAAACGTATATGGGGGCGAGCGATATTGTGTGTGACACTGTTGTTGTTTTGGAGTTTATCGACAGAGGTAGTACGGGATATGATTATCAAGCCTTTAGAATTTCAATATCAAACATTTCATGCGCAGGCATGGGATAAAGAACGAACAGCCATTGTCGTACTCGGTGGTGGTGTGTATGACAAAGCGCCTGAATATGCTGGGCAAGATTATTTGCATAGCTATGCCATGATGCGTGCCTTATATGCAGCAAGACTTGCTAAGCAGACGGGTTTGGATGTGTATGCGACAGGTGGCAAACCATTGAATCCTGAGCAGGATGCTGAAGGTGATGTGATGAGAAAATTTTTATTGGGGCAAGGTTTGGATGCAGCCCATGTATTCGCCGAAAATTTTGCCAACAACACATGGGAAAATGCAAGCTTGATGGAAACCATGTTGCATAAAAAAGGTGTATTCACGGTGATTTTGGTGACATCAGCATGGCATATGCCACGTTCGGTAGCATGTTTTCAAGCACAAGGTTTACATGTCATACCTGCTCCCACAGATTATCTAACAAAGATGAGTGCTTATGATGTGCGGAGCTATTTGCCCAGTGCGCATGCTTTCTATGATTCCAATCTTGCATTGCATGAGTATTTGGGCTTGTTTTTTTATCGTTTGCGCTATGATATGTCCATAAATGGGTGATATAGTGATTTAAAGTATCAATGTATCCCTCCTATCCCGTCATCCCCGAAATCTTTTATCGGGAACCTATGGTTTAAAGAGATCCTCGACACAAGCACGCGAGGATGACGAGATGCTTTCATGCTTTCATGCTTGATTACTTGTATGTCCTCATGAGGCATGTGGTTTGCTTGACTTGAATGAACTGTTCAGATATAAAATAGGGGGGGTATATGTCTCAAACATTGCAAGATTTGGATACATGGTTGGTGGCAGGTGGTGGGTGGTTGGAAGATATGTATGAACAATGGCAGTTATCCCCCGATGCTGTTCCTGAATATTGGCAATGTTTTTTTGACAATGAAGCGTTGGGTGCAGATTTAGGCTTAGGTCATCGCGCCAAATTGCAAGCCTTGTCTCATCATTCTCGGCTTCAACAAGGTCGTCCATCGGTAGAAATCAGATCCGATGTTGATGCTGTTGAATATCCATCGCGTGCCATTTATTTGATTCACGCATGGCGAGTGTATGGTCATCGTCAAGCTCAGTTGGATCCTTTGCATTTACATGTAAATTTACCGACACCTGAATTGGCATTAAATTATTATGGCTTGTCCGAAACCGATTTGGATGTTGAGTTTCCGACAGGTGATATGTCGGGTCCTGATCGTTTGCCACTGAAAGATATTTTAAAACGTCTGCAACAAGCGTACGCAGGGCATATTGGTCCTGAAGTCATGCATATTTCAAATTCTGCAAAAAAACATTGGTTATTTGAACGTTTGGAGCGTTTGTATGATACGGTAGGTTATCAAAAAATAGATAAACATCGTATTTTTAAGCATGTCATGCATGCCGATGCCTTTGAACATTATTTGCACACCCGTTATATGGGGCAAAAACGATTTTCATTGGAGGGTGGGGAAAGCTTGATTCCGATGCTGGATCGTTTGATTCAAAACAGCGGCACAACTGGGGTCAAAGAAATTATTTTGGGTATGGCACATCGAGGTCGTTTGAATGTGCTTGCGAATGTTCTGGGTAAATCACTGACCGATATTTTTTCTGAATTTGAAGGCACACAATTGCAAGATGACGTACATGGATCAGGCGATGTGAAATATCACTTGGGTTTTTCATCGGATATTGAAACAGAAGGGGGTGTGGTTCATTTATCCCTTGGGTTTAATCCATCGCATTTAGAAATTATTACGCCTGTGGTCTTGGGTAGTGTGCGGGCGCGTCAATGTCGCCGAAAAGATAAGGCACGCCGTCAGGTATTGGGCGTGTTGGTGCATGGCGATGCTGCTTTTGCTGGGCAAGGGGTGGTGGCTGAATCCTTAAACTTGGGTGAATTGAATGGTTTTCGCACAGGTGGAACGATCCATATTGTGGTCAATAATCAAATTGGTTTTACCACCAACCCTTTTGATTCTCGCTCAACATTATATTGCACGGATATTGCTAAAATGGTGCAAGCACCGATTTTACATGTCAATGGTGATGATCCTGAAGCCTGTTGTTTGGTGATGGACTTGGCGATGGCGTATCGTAATCACTTCCGTAGCGATGTGGTCATTGATTTGGTGTGTTATCGTCGACATGGACACAATGAAGCCGATGCACCTGAAGTGACCCAACCTATCATGTATCGTCATATTTCTGAACATGCGACGGTAGAACAAATTTATCGCCAGCAATTGATAGATGAAGGTATGTTAAGTGCGCAAGAAGCCGATGATATGAATAAGAAATACATTCAATGTTTGGATAAATTTCGCAAAGAAGGTGTATCCCAACCCCATCATGTGAACAGTTTGCATGGGCGTTGGAAAGGCTATGTGCGTGATGGTGCGGATGAACCTGAAACCTTTGTGAACCCTCGCCTGCTTGAAGATCTGAGTGTGCGCGCGCATGCTATTCCTGATGAAATCAGTATCAGCCCCAGAGTTGAGAAAATTTATCAAGGGCGTATTCAAATGATGCAAGGACAAACTCATGTCGATTGGGGGTGCGGCGAAGTGATGGCGTATGCCACGCTGTTGCATGAAGGGGCATGGATTCGCTTGTCGGGTGAAGATTCAGGGCGCGGCACATTTTTTCATCGACATGCCACAGTCTACGATGAAAAAACTGGAAAGAGTTTTGTGCCATTGAAACAAGTCGAACAAGGTGATATGAGCCATTTTATAGTGGTGGATAGTATGTTATCTGAATTGGCAGTGATGGGCTTTGAATATGGTTATTCGGTGGCAGAACCGCGTGCTTTGGTGATTTGGGAAGCACAATATGGTGATTTCGCCAATGGTGCGCAAGTGGTGATTGATCAATTTATTGCTGCGGGCGAATCCAAATGGAGTCGCATGTCGGGTTTGGTGTTGTGGTTGCCCCATGGTTACGAGGGTCAAGGAGCGGAGCATTCTTCGGCACGTTTGGAGCGTTTTTTACAATTGTGTGCAGAAGATAATATGCAGGTAGTGTGTCCAACTACACCAGCACAGGTATTTCATTTATTGCGTCGTCAATCCAAAATAGCCATGCGTAAACCGTTGGTAGTGATGGCACCCAAAAGCATGCTACGACTCAAAGCATCGTACTCACCGTTGGAAGATTTTATATCAGGACATTTTCAAGCTGTGATCCCAGAACAAGATGAAGCCATACAGATAGCGCAGTGCAAACGCGTATTGTTGTGCTCAGGTAAAGTGTATTATGATTTATTGGCTGAACGTGAGCGTTTGAATTTGCAGGATGTTGCGATGATTCGGGTGGAACGTTTGTATCCATTCCCCAAAACATTGTTAAAAAGCTTGTTGCTTGAGTATCAGCACGCAAGTGAAGTTTTTTGGGTGCAAGAAGAACCTGCCAATCAAGGGGCTTGGATGCAAATTAACAGTGAGATTCGTCGAATATTATTGCCAAATCAAAAGATTTATGCTGTGGCGAGGCCTGCTTTGGCTGCACCAGCCGTGGGTTCAATGACAAGACATAAAGCTGAATTGCAAAAAATATTGGAACAAGCCTTTTCACCTGTATCTGATGATTTAATGATCTAAAAACAAATGAATAAGCCGAGGGGGAAGTATGGACATTGAAATTAAAGTACCAAGTTTGGGTGAGTCTGAAAATGAAGCAACCTTGATTGCATGGCTGAAACATGAAGGTGAAGCGGTTGAAGTCGATGATGTGATTGCTGAAATTGAAAGCGATAAAATTACCATGGAAATCACGGCTTTTGAGGCTGGGATTTTAAAAACAGTTTACAAAGAAGCCGATAGCATGGTTATCCCTGGTGAAGTGATTGCTGTATTGGATACCTCTGTGGATGGTGTTGAAGAAGTGCTCGAACCTGTGGTGGAGGTCAAAGCCAAGGCTGTTCTCGATTTGGCGCAAGAAAAAGTGGCTGAGGTGGTTGTGCAGTTGCAACAAGCTCAAGCGCAGAAGCCAAGCACTGAAGCTGTTACCGCAACAACGGTGGGCAGTGAAGGTCGGCAAGAAGAACGTTTACCCATGTCTCGTTTGAGAAAACGTATGGCCGAGCGTTTGAAATATTCACAAAATACCGCTGCAATGTTGACCACCTTTAATGAAGTCAATATGCAAACGGTGATGGATTTGCGACATCAATATAAAGATGACTTTGTGAAAAAGCATGGTGCAAAACTTGGCTTTATGTCCTTTTTTGTGAAGGCATGTGTCTATGCAGCCAATAAATATCCTGCCATCAATGCTTATATTGAGGGTGATGAGATTGTCTATCACAATTATATGGATGTGGGTGTAGCTGTTTCCACAAAAAAAGGGCTGGTAGTTCCCGTGCTTCGTGATGCAGGTTTGATGAGTTTTGCCGATGTTGAAAAGGGCATTGTTGATTTGGCAAGTAAGGCGCGTGATGGTGGATTAATGCCTGATGATTTAAAAGGTGGAACATTTTCAATCACCAATGGTGGTGTGTTTGGATCCATGTTATCTACCCCGATTTTGAATACACCACAATCGGCGATTCTGGGTATGCATGCGATTCAAAAACGTGTGGTAGTCGAGTATGATCAAATGGTCATTCGTCCGATGATGTATTTGGCATTATCGTATGATCATCGCTTGATTGATGGTAAAGAAGCGGTGGGGTTTCTTGTGGCTGTCAAAGAATGTTTGGAAAAACCGGGTGTGTTGATGTTGGATATTTAATCGAGAGCTTGCTATAAATTTTTTTATGAAGATGAGCCAGTGGACATTTTATGATGTTGCTTACCCTGAAGAGGTTTATAAGGTATTTCTTAATTATTTGATGGATGCAAGGCGGGGTTTGATGCTGCCGTGGGTTGTGGTTCCTGCCGTTGCATGGTCGTTATGGGCATATATTCCCCATACTACTTTGTTACTTTGGGTATTCTTTGCCTATATAAGTAACGCCTTTCGCCTGTTTTCTTATCCTTTGGATGCATCTCGTATCGTGGCAGAACACGTACGTGTATATTTACTGCGCTATGCTTGGTGTACGAATGCTTATGCTTTGGTTTGGGGTGTGGGTGCCGTGGTATTTATGCCCTACTTGTCTTTTGAATATCAATTGTTTTATCTCTTTGCATTGGCAGGAACATCCATGGCAATGGTGTTTTTGATTGTATCACGTTTATCAATGTTGGTATTTTTTTGCTTGATATTGCCTTCAAGTCTTTGGTTTTTTGTGCAGTCAGGGGAGCAATACATAAACTTAGGTGTTTTGAATATTTGCTTTCTTGTTTTTGTTTTGTTGGCAGCAAAACGACAGTTTTTACGGTTCTCTGATTCAATTATTATTCGTTATGAAAACGATCAATTGATTGCTGGACTCAAACATGAAATTATCGAACATCAACAGACTGCCTTGGCATTGCAAGCAGCCAAACAAGAGGCGGAGCAAGCCAATGAAGCCAAAAGTGAATTCCTATCGGTGATGAGTCATGAGTTGAGGACACCGATTCATGGCATCATTGGCACCTTGGATTTATTATCGGATGCGCCATTGGACAACGAAAACCGAGAAAATTTGAATATGGCAAGGCGTGCATCGTTATCTTTACGTTTGATTGTCAATGATGTTTTGGACTTGGCGAAATTGAATGCTGGGAAAATGGAAGTTCATAAAGAATTGGTTTGTTTGACGCTATTTATGGATGCTATCATGCAAAGTGCCTTGATGTTGGCAAAACAAAAGGGTTTGGACTTGGTGTATCATTTGCAGGATATGCCCAAGTATATTTGGATTGATGAACGTCATTTGCGTCAAAGTATTGTGAATTTACTGGGCAATGCTGTGAAGTTTACCGAAGGAGGTTCGGTACATATTTATTTATCCCGTCAAGGTGATGATTTGCGTGTGGAAGTCGTGGATACAGGGATTGGTATCAGTCAAAGTGATATGGATGCTATTTTTGATCCCTTTCAGCAAGTTGAAAAACATATGCAGACAGCGAAGGAAGGGACAGGTCTAGGGACAGCCATTGCCAAGCGTTTTGTGGAGTTGATGGATGGGGTAATTCAAGTGGAAAGTGCTTTGGGGCAAGGTAGCTGCTTTACCATTGATGTGCCATGTGGTTGGCAAGGTGATCGGGTCACTTATGATGGCAATACATTCTTTTCAACTGAAAGTTCAGGGAAAGTTGATCCGTCGCTCAGTCATGCGGAAGTTTCAAATTCTTCCTCCCAATTGCCACATAGAAAAGTTTTGATTGCAGAAGATGATGAAATTAGTCGGAAAATTATCAGTAAAAGTTTGCGTAAACGTGGTTATACATTCGATGTCGCAGTGAATGGAAGGGAGGCATGGGAAAAATCTCAAACAGAGTCATATGCCTTGATTCTTCTTGATGTACGTATGCCTGGTATGGATGGGATGAGCGTAGCGAAACATATTCGGGCATGGGAAAAAAATCGGGACGAGAAGAGCTGTATTGTGGGTTTAAGTGCCCATGCGAGTCATGAAGTGCAGCAAGCATGTTTGGATGCAGGTATGAATCATTTTTTTATGAAACCCATGAGTATAGAAAATTTAACCGAATGTATGGATACTTTAGCCTAGTTTTTTGTAGGTGTTCTTTGTAAACCTTGTTCGCTATGATGCGCCTCCGCATATTTTGAATATTGGATGGATTGGAGTGAGCAACATGGAAACAAGCATCGAAGTAACGCAAGTAGGTAATGAGGCACGCCAGCCTTATCCGAATTCGAAAAAAGTGTATATTGAAGGCTCTCGTCCTGATATTCGTGTTCCGATGCGCGAAATCTCTTTGGCTGATACAACATTGAAAGATGGTGTAGAAAAGAATCATCCAATTTTGGTATATGACACATCGGGTCCTTATACTGATCCTGATGTTGAATTGGACTTGCAAAAAGGTTTGCCTGATGTGCGTACAGCTTGGATTGAAGAGCGTGAAGATACGGCCTTTTTGATGGGTTTATCCTCCAAATATGGCAATGAACGCCGTGATGATGAAAGTATTGATCACCTTAGATTTGAACATTTAAAACAACCACGTAAAGCGCGTGGCGGCAAGAATGTGTCACAAATGCATTATGCGCGTCAGGGCATGATTACACCTGAAATGGAGTATGTGGCGATTCGTGAGAATCAAAAACGTGAACATTTGCGTGAAATCACCAAACAACATCCTGGTCATTCTTTTGGTGCGAGTATTCCAGATATGATTACCCCTGAATTTGTGCGTGATGAAGTCGCGCGTGGTCGCGCCATCATTCCTGCTAATATTAATCATCCTGAACTTGAGCCAATGATTATTGGTCGCAATTTCTTGGTTAAAATCAATGGTAATATTGGTAATTCGGCATTGGGTTCATCCATTGAAGAAGAAGTGGATAAAATGACTTGGGCAACCCGCTGGGGTTCAGACACCATCATGGATTTATCGACAGGTAAAAATATCCATGAAACACGCGAATGGATTATTCGTAATTCTGCTGTACCGATTGGTACCGTGCCGATTTATCAAGCTCTCGAAAAAGTGGATGGTGTGGCCGAAGATTTAACATGGGAAATTTTCCGTGATACCTTGATTGAGCAAGCCGAGCAGGGGGTGGATTATTTCACCATTCATTCGGGTGTATTGCTGCGTTATGTGCCGCTTACTGCCAAGCGGTTGGCTGGTATTGTATCACGTGGTGGCTCGATCATGGCAAAATGGTGTTTGTCGCATCATAAAGAAAACTTTTTGTACACTCATTTTGAAGACATCTGCGACATCATGAAAGCCTATGATGTGTCTTTTTCATTGGGTGATGGCCTGCGTCCAGGCTCGATTGCCGATGCCAATGATGCAGCACAGTTGGGTGAGTTGAAGACCTTGGGCGAGCTTACCAAAATCGCTTGGAAACATGATGTACAGGTGATGATTGAAGGACCTGGGCATGTGCCGATGCAAATGATTAAAGAGAATATGGATTTGCAGTTGGAACACTGCGATGAAGCGCCATTCTATACGCTTGGTCCGCTAACCACAGATATTGCGCCTGGTTATGATCATATTACTTCGGGTATCGGTGCTGCCCAGATTGGTTGGTATGGCTGTGCCATGCTTTGTTATGTCACACCCAAAGAGCATTTGGGTTTGCCGAATCGTGATGATGTAAAAATTGGTGTGATTACTTATAAAATATCTGCGCATGCAGCAGATTTAGCCAAAGGACATCCCGGAGCGCAACAGCGCGATGATGCCTTATCCAAAGCACGTTTTGAGTTTCGCTGGGAAGATCAATTTAATTTGAGCCTCGACCCTGATACAGCAAAAGCGTACCATGATGAAACCTTGCCAAAAGAGTCTGCGAAAGTTGCTCACTTCTGCTCCATGTGTGGGCCTAAATTCTGTTCCATGAAAATCACGCAAGATGTACGTGACTATGCGGAAGAGCATGGTATTGAAGCCATGAATGCGATTGAAGCGGGTATGTATGAGCAGTCTGAAACCTTTAAAGAAAAAGGTAGTGAGATTTACCACAAAGCATAGCTTATAATCTGTATGAGGCTTGATATAGTCGTTTCAGTATCAATTGCACCCTCTATCCCGTCATACCCAAAATCTTTTATCGGCTATCTATCTATAGACCTGCGACACAAGCATTCGGGGCTGACGATGGGGGTGACGATTCGGATAATGAACGAAAGTTTAGTTCCATACTTAAACTACGATAGGAGGCAGGTATGCTAACAGCACGTGATATGATGAATGAAACACCACCGTTTTGCCAGTTGGACACATCCATTGGGATGCTATCTCAACGTTTTGTGGATGAAAACATGACGGGCATGTTGGTGGTGGATGAAGAACAGCGCTTGTTGGGCATGTTAACGGAAAGTGATTTGATTGATCAACAAGCGAAACTGCATATACCAACGACCATGGCAATTTTTGATATGGTGATTCCTTTGGGAGAAGCCAAGTTTGAGAAGGAAATGCTGCGTATGCAGGCTTTAATTGCTGAAGATTTAATGGTAACTGATGTGCAAACGATTGATGTAGATGCAGATTTATCACAAGTGTCAACGTTGATGACAGAAGAAAAAATTCATCACTTACCTGTTTTGGAAAATAATGTGGTGGTGGGCTTGATAACCTCACATGATGTGATGAAAGCGTTGGCAGGTCGATTGTTTGCAACATAAATTCGAATATTTATTGCATGATGAAGTCGATAGCATGGCTTGGGCTAAGCAATTGGCAAAAGTATTGGAAAAAGGTGATGTTCTGGCATTTTCGGGTGAACTGGGTACTGGGAAAAGTGTCATGTCACGCGCAATGATGCGCGCACTTGGCGTGCAAGATGAGGCACTTCCCAGTCCAACCTATGCGATTATCCAAGAATATGATGGCATGTTGGATGGTGATAAGGATTGTCGTATAGCCCACATGGATTTGTATCGTTTAGAAAGCATTGAAGATGCGGACATGTTGGGCATTCGTGAATTTTTTGAAGGATCTTGGATCTGTTTGATTGAATGGGCCGAACGGGCTCAGGCACTATTGCCGACTTCGGTATTGCATATCGAGTTATCTTATGTACAGGGTGATGTAAAAAAGCGTCACCTTTGTTTATCGGGCGTTACAGCAGAGAAATATGCGACTAGCATCGGGAATTCTTGGTCTTTTTCTAAAAAGGACTCTGATAAATCCGTTTGAAGAAATGAGAGGATACGCATTGTGAAACACTTTTCCTTGATGCTGGTGCCAGATTCAGGACCTGTTCACAGTTATCGTATTCAAAAAACTTGGTTGTTATTATCAGTACTGCTGCTTTTGTTGTTGAGCTGTTTGGGTGCTTGGGGTGTGTACAGCGCTTATCAGGCAGAACGACTTTCTTTGGCATTGGAAAAGTCGAAACAAACGTTAACTTTGCTGCATACCCATCAAAAAAATGATTATTTAAATATGCAATCTCAACTGGATGTAGAGCATGAGAAAGTTGCAGTTTATACACGTAGTTTGGGTGAGCTAAAAGCACGTATGGCACGTTTGGATGCTTTGGGCAAGCACTTGGTGAAAGTATCCAAAATGAATCAAAATAGTTTTGATTTTGATGCAGTGCCAGCCATGGGGGGCCCTCGGATTCCTGTGGCTCACTTGGATTCTCAGGATTTGAGTCAACGCATGCTCTCGATGAACACACAGCTAACCCATCTGGATGCACAACTGGTTGCCATTGATATGTTGCTGCAAGGTGATCGAGAAGAGAAGGTTGCAAGGCCGCATGCTTGGCCAACAGAAGGTGGCTGGTTGAGCTCTCACTTTGGCATGCGAGATGATCCTTTTACAGGTCAACTTGCGATGCATAAAGGTGTTGATATTGCCAATCGCTTTGGTTCACCAGTCTTGTCAGCGAGTCGGGGGGTTGTGGTTTTTTCAGGTCAAATGAGAGGTTATGGTTATCTGATCGAAATTGAACACGGTTATGGCTATCGCACCCGTTATGCGCACATGTCATCAGCGGTGGTAAAAGTGGGTGATCTTGTGAAAGATGCTCAAATGATTGGTCGGATTGGTTCTGTGGGGCGTTCGACAGGACCTCATTTACATTTTGAAGTCCTACGATTTGGTAAAGCGATTAATCCTCAGCCTTTTTTACCTCATGTATAACGATAGGGAGGCTTCATGTTTTTCCGTTGATGCCCGACAGAATATTTCGGGAATGGCAAGGTAGTTTCATACTAGAACCACTATATTTCCTCTAAATTTCATAATTTTTGATAGTGATGAATGCTTATGGATATGTAGCATTCGAAAAAATAAAAAATTTGGAGTTATTGTGAAACAAGCACTCGAACAAGCATTGCAAGATGCAGTGGATGATTTGTTAAAAGATGTGACGGATGCACGATCCATAGAGGTCAAACTGAGCCGCCCTAAAATGAAAGAACATGGTGATTATGCATGCAATGTTGCGATGCCTTTGGCCAGTGTGTTGAAGATGAACCCACGTTACGTTGCAGAGAAGATTTTAGCCATGATTGCATGGCCTGATGCTGTGGATGAAACCATGATTGCAGGCCCAGGATTTATCAATATTCGTTTACAAAAAGCATGTGAAGCTGAAGTTTTGAAAAAGATTTTATCGGAAGCTGAACTTTATGGACAATTACCCGTGCTTGATGATGCCCCCCATGTATGTTTGGAGTTTGTTTCCGCCAACCCGACAGGTCCGATGCATGTTGGGCATGGTCGTGGTGCTGTCGTGGGCGATGCTTTGGGTCGCTTGTTAAGTGCGCGCGGTTTTAAGGTTCATCGTGAATATTATATCAATGATGCGGGCACACAAATTGGTGTGTTGGCAAATTCTGTTTGGTTGCGTATGTGTGAGTTGCAAGGGCAAAGTATTCAGTGGCCTGAATCGGCATATCCCGGTGATTATATTATTGATATTGCACGTGAACTATTGCTCATTCATGATTTTTCAAGCTTAGAATCATGGGGTGAAGCCAAGCGTCTGGCTTGGTTGAATGAGCAAAGTGTCGCTGCCAATATGCGCATGATTGGCGATGATTTAAAAGCCATGAATATTCAATTTGATAGCTACTTCTCTGAAAAAAAACTGCATGAGTCAGGCAAAGTACAGGAACTTATTCAACGCTTAAAAGATAATGGCACGGTTTATTTGGGTACACTTCCCCCACCCAAAGGCAAGGAAATCAAAGATTATAAGCCTGTTGAACAATGGTTGTTTAGAACGACTGATTTTGGTGATGATGTGGATCGTCCTTTGGCAAAAAAAGATGGAACAGCCACCTATTTTGCTGCGGATATTGCCTATCATGAAAACAAATTTCAACGTGGTTTTGATCGCATGATTGATATTTGGGGCGCAGATCATGGTGGCTATGTGACCCGTGTGCGTGCGGCCATGAAAGCCTTGACGCAGCGTGAAGATCAACCTGATGTTTTGTTGATCCAGATGGTGAATTTAACCCGTGATGGTAAACCTGTGAAAATGTCCAAGCGGGCAGGAACCTTTGTGACCTTGCGCGAAGTGGTGGATGAAGTCGGTTCTGATGCCGTACGTTTTAATTTCATGACCCGTCGCGTCGAAAGTCAGTTTGATTTTGATTTGGAAGAAGCCAAAGAAAAAAGCAGCGAAAATCCTGTGTATTATGTGCAATATGCTCATGCACGGGTGGCCGCCATTTTAAGAAAATCTGAAGCAGAGGGTGTGCCTCTATTATCACCCAATACGGTGGATTTATCCCTGCTTATTGCCGATGAAGAACAACAACTGATTGCCAATATGTTGAGTTATGGTGATGTTTTGGCTGTGGCTGCGGATCGTTTGGAAGCCTACCGTGTGGCAACTTATGTGATGAAGCTAGCCGCTGATTTCCATAGCTTTTATCATAAACATCGTGTGGTCACTGAGGATGAAAATTTAACGCAAGCACGTTTGTTATTGGTGCGTTCGGTGAAACAAGTGATTTTTAATGCTTTATTTCTGTTGGGTGTATCGGCACCTGAACGGATGTAAACGATGAAAATGTTGAGTCATTAACGATGGCAGGTAGAGATTTTGCCCGTATTGAAGCAGTTGTAGATGAGAGTGTTCAAGATGAACGTCCTGTTCGTCAAACCACCATTGTTTTATTGATTGGTTTGTCTGTAGTGGTACTCATGGCTGCTTTTTCGGGTGGCTTTTGGTTGGGGCGAGATCAAGGTGCTGAGATTGCTTCCAGCCAAGATAAAGCGCGTTTACAAGCCTTGATTCAAAAACAAAAAAATGAACTGGAGAATTTAAGGTTGGTGGCAAAGCAGCGTCATAAAGCTGATGAAGTTTCGATGACACAAGTAGGGGATTTGATGTTTTATAATGATTTACCCCATCAATCGGTGACACCATCGGCGTTGCATCAAGGCAAAGAGAAACAAAAATTATCGCCTGAAATATTGAAAATTCGGGATATGATTCATCAAGAAATAGAGCAACAACCCATACTTGGAACAAAGAAGACTGAAGCTGTGCAAGCTGTTTTATTCGCCAACCCAAGCCATGTGAAGAAGACAGTCATGGTTGTTCAACAATACTATCAAATTCAGTTGGCATCGTTTCAGAAAGACTTGGATGCGGCGGTGTTTACACAAAAAATGGATGCAAAGTCTGTAAAGACGCGTATTCAAGAAGTCCAACTGCCAAAGCTAGGGACATGGTATCGTGTTTATACAGGGAATTATATGGATAAGAAACAAGCTATGAAAGCATTGTTGAAGCTAAAAGATGACATTCATGTGACGGGTTTGGTTGTCAAGCGATGAATCATGATCCACGGGCATCGCAAGCACTTTCATGGTTAAAAACCCAGGATCTACCAAGTTTTTCAATGCAACTTTTGGCAGGTGATGCCTCTTTTCGCCGTTATTTTCGTGTAAGCAGTGAAAAAGAAACATGGGTATTGATGGATGCCCCACCAGATAAAGAAAGCATTGAACCTTTTTTAGATGTTCAAGCTTGGTTGTCAAAAGCAGGGCTGCGCGTGCCTCAACGTATGGCACTGGATATAAAGCAAGGTTTCTTGCTGTTGGAAGATTTTGCTGATGATACTTGGGCAGTTTGCCGTCAGAAAGGCATGGATTTAGAGCCGTTATTTTCGGATGCGTTACAACAGTTGCATGTATTGCAAGCGGCTCAAGTGCATGTGAATTTACCTTTATTTGATATCGCAAGAATGCAACGGGAATGTGATTTGTATTTGGATTGGTATTTGCCCAAGGTGCAGGGTGTTGTTACCACTCAAGAACAACGCCATGCTTTTCATCAAGGTTTGCTTCCTTCCCTGAAAACCTTGGCAAGTTTGCCTCGTGTACCTGTTCACTTGGATTTCCATAGCCGTAACTTGATGTTACCCCCCGATGGGTTGCCTTTGGGTATGATTGATTTTCAAGATGCGGTGATGGGTCCCGTGACTTATGACTTGGCTTCTTTATTGTATGATTGTTATCAAAATTACCCTGAAAGCTTGCGTTTCGCTTGGAGTCGCATCTTTTTTGAAGGACTTCCTCAACCATTAAAATTAAATTTCACAGATGTGAAACATTGGCATGCTTGTGTGCGACTGACTGCTTTTCAGAGGCATTTGAAAGCTTTGGGGATTTTTTCACGCTTGGCATACCGTGATAGTAAACAGCAGTTTTTGGATGAAATACCTCTGACCAAGCAGCATATCAACGATGAAATCAAGGGTTTGAACTTACCAGAATCCGTGACCTGTTTGTTAACCTAGGAGAACACTGATGAAATCAATGATTGCATTTTTTGTGCGCAGAGGTTTGCTGGTTAATTTGTTATCGTTGATGTTGTTGGCAGCGGGTGGCTATGCTGCGCTACATATTCAGCGCGAAGCCTTTCCCAATATCAATTTTGATATGATTTTGGTGTCGGCTGCATACCCTGGAACGTCCCCCGAAGAAGTGGAAAACCTTTTATTAACCCCGATTGAACGTGAATTGAAGGGTATTGATGGCATTGATACAATTTATGCCACAGCTTTTACAGGAAGTATGCAAATCACCATTCGAGTTGATCCGAATGACAAAGACCGCTCACGCTTGGTGTCTGATATTCAACAAGCCATCAATCGGGCTTCTTTGCCTGTGGATTTGCCTGCTGATCCAGTGATTACTGAAATTAAATCGGAACAAGCGCCTGTATTGGGGTTTACCATTTTTGGCGATGTGAGCGGTTTGGCGCTAAAACGTATCAGCAACCATATCAAAGATGATATTTTGAATTTGAAAGGTGTGTCGCATGCGTTTGTGCAAGGCGATCGCAAAGAAGAAATACGTATCACCTTAAAACCTAAAAAGATGCGTCAATACCGTGTATCCATCAATGATGTCATGCGTTTGGTGCAGGGTTGGAATATCAATGCACCAGGTGGACGCTTAAAATCCAAGCAAGGGCAACAAATTATTCGCATTACAGGTGAGTTTACATCCGCAGAAGATGCGGGGAATTTGGTGCTTCGTGCCAATGATTTGGGGCAAGCATTGCGCTTAAAAGATGTGGCGGATATTGAAGATACACTGGAGCGATCCAACCGCATGGTGGCAGCGCAAGGCAAACCTGCGGTGAATTTTATTGTCATGAAAAAAGGCAATGAAGATATTATTACCTTGGTGGATCGGGTGCGCGCTTATTTGGATACCATCCCTGAGCATTACCACATGCAGGTTCGTACGTATCAAGATTTATCCTTGGTGACACGTTTACGCTTGGGTGTATTGACAGGCAATGGAGCGATTGGCTTGGGTCTAGTTTTGCTGACCTTACTTTTATTTTTACGTCCTGCCGTGGCCATTACCACCGCATGGGGTTTACCGATTGTATTCTTTTCAGGTTTGGCACTGTTGTATTTTTCAGGTGTCACGCTGAACCTTTTGACCATGTTTGGTTTTATCATGGTATTGGGTTTGATGGTGGATGATGCCATTATCATTGGTGAAAATGCAACATGGCACATGGAGCGCGGTTTATCGCCCGAACAGGCTACTATTGAAGGCACGTATGAATTATCAGGGCCTGTGACGGCCACTGTTTTAACCACGATTGTCGCCTTTTTACCCTTGATGTATATGGATGGTATTATTGGAAAATTTATTTATTCGATTCCAGTGGTGGTGATTGTATTGCTCTCTTTTTCACTATTGGAAGCCCTATTTATTTTACCCAACCATATCCGTGATATTGCCAATGTTAAAAAACATCCACGTGAGCGAAAAATATTTAATGGGTTTAATCGATTGTATGGAAAAGCCTTGCAATGGGCCGTAAAACTTCGTTATTTAACCATTCTTTTGACCTTATTGGCACTGGCATCTGTGGCATTGCTTGCCAGTCAGATGAAATTTCAATTGTTTCCAGGCGGTGCAGAAAGTGAATTTTACTTGCGTGTCAATGCACCCATTGGCACAACCTTGGACGACACCTTTAAGCAGTTGTTAGCTTTGGATAAAGCTGTACGCCAACGCATTGATCCGAGCATATTGGAAACGACCACGATTATTGCAGGTGAAAACAGTGCCGACCAACGGGAATCTTTGAAACAAGTGGGGGATCGTTTTGGCTTTGTGCGCGTGATTCTCACGCATTTTACCCAACGGGATATATCTGCATATAAAGTGATGGACAGCATCGAAAAGGATATTCCAGCCTTATTTCCTGATTTGAAGATTAGTTTTGCGATGAAATCATCAGGGCCTCCTGTGGGTCGTGCCTTGGAAGTGGAAATCAGCGGTTCAGATGAAGCGGCTAAAGTGCGGGTTGCCCAACGTTTGGAAAAAATGCTACACGGTATTGAAGGTGCTACGGCCATCGAAAGCGGTTTGCAACCTGGGCAAAAAGAGTTACATATTGTCTTGGATCGTGCCAAATCTGCCTATGCGGGTATTGATTTGAAAACAGTGGCACTGCATGTCAAAGCTGCGTTTGATGGCCTTCGTGTATCCACCTTGAAACAGGGTACAGAAGAAGTGAATGTGACCATTCGTTATCCTAAAAAAGCACAGCGTCATTTGAGTAGCTTGATGCGTTTAGAAATCCCCAATGGACGGGGTGGCATGGTGCCTTTATCGCGTGTGGCGCATATCGAAGAAACCGCAGGTAGTGGCAGTATTCGCCATAAAGATGGTTTACCGATTATCAATGTTTCATCGGAAGTGGATCGTATTCATATCAATTCCAAAGAACTGAATGAACAGGTGATGGCACGCACGGATGAATGGTTGGGCAAGGATGCCAAAGATGTGCGTTATCACTTGGGTGGTGAGCAAGAACGAAGCAAGGAATCGGTGCAAGGGTTGATTTTTAGCTTTGTATTTGCCTTGGCTGGTATTTTTGTCATTTTGGCCATTCAGTTCAACCGTATCAGCTATCCATTTTTGGTGATGTTGGCGATTCCCTTTGGTGCGATTGGTATTGTGATTGGTTTTTATGTTCACGGTGAGCCGTTATCGTTTATGGCCATGATGGGCTTTGTGGCGTTGACAGGGGTCGTGGTGAATGCTTCACTGGTGTTGGCTGTGTTTATTCAACGGCAATTGGAAGAAGGTGTGGCATGGCGAGAAGCCATTATCATCAGTGGTCAACGCCGTTTGCGTGCGGTGTTACTGACCACCATCACGACGGTGGTCGGGCTTTTACCCACTGCTTATGGCTGGGGTGGTTTTGATCCTTTTGTTGCACCCATGGCATTGGCATTATCATGGGGACTCTTATTTTCCACCGCCATTACCTTGTTTTCAATTCCCGCAGCCATGGGTATTGGCATGGATGTACGGACGTTGTTCTTTCGTATGCTTGGACGCGAGTATTCATAGGTGTGTGGTTTTGTTGCGCTATGGGGGCAGCACCCAAGTTTAAGTGAATGCCAGCGTATGGCATCGGCTGTGGCAAAGCGCGGCCCTGATGATAAGGGGCATTATCAAGATTCATCGTTTACAGCGGTTCACCATCGCCTTGCCATTGTGGGCGCGGATGCACGCGGCCACCAGCCCATGCAGATTGATGGTGTGGTCGTGGTATTCAATGGTTGTATTTATAACTACCCTGATTTACGCCAGCAATTGGAAAATGACGGCGTTCAATTGATGTCTGATTGTGATACCGAAATTCTCCCACATCTTTATCGACGTTATGGCGCAACGATGTTTAGCATGTTGCAAGGCATGTTTGCGATGGTGCTTTGGGATGTGCGTCAACAGATTGTCTTGATTGGACGGGATGCCTTGGGTGAAAAGCCCTTGTTTGTGTGTGAACAAGCAGGGCGCGTGGGTTTTGCATCGACACTCTCTGCCTTTGAACAGGGTGATTTTACGCTCACGCCTGACATTCATGCTGTGCAAGATGTGTTGATTCGGATGCGGGTGGAAGCACCACGGACGATGTACCAAGAAGTCTCTCAATTGCCAGCTGGTTGTTATGCCATGCTTCGGCAGGGTGAAAGTTTGCAGATTCGGCGTTACTTTTTCCTTCCTGAACCCGAACCATTACATCTATCGGGCGATGATTTAAAAAACCATGTCAAACAGCATTTGGAGCAAGCTTTTTCTTTGCGGATGTTGGCGGATAAACCCGTGGGTATTTTTTTATCAGGTGGTGTTGATTCTTCTTTGATGGCTGCAATGTTGGCGCGCCAAAGTGCCAGACCTTTGCATAGTTTTTGTGTGCGCTTTACAGGGGCAAGCGATGATTATGATGAAAGCAGATTTGCCCAACAGGTTGCTGACCACCTTGGCTGTGAACATCAAACACTTGAAGTCCATGACGATGCCCTGCAATGTTTGGATGATTTGGCAAGTGCATTTGATCAACCTGTGAGCAATGCGGCAGCACTGCCCACCTATTTAATCAGTCAGGCCGCCAAGCCTTATGTGGATGTGGCATTATCGGGTGTGGGTGGTGATGAGCTGTTTGGCGGTTATCCGCGTTATTTGGGCATGGCGTGGCATCAACGCCTGCAACGCTTGCCTGCACGTTCCTTGCTTTTATCATTATTGAATCGTTGGGGTGATAGTGATTCCAGCCGTAATATTCGTGGGCGTTTACGTCGTTTTTTACAAGGTCTTAATATGGATGCTATGCAAGCCTATGAAGCTTGGACACGAACGGTTGAATCGGATTGGAATCAGGTATTTCAAGTTCCTGATGACGGCGTTGCGCCACGTCGTTGGCAAAATAGCAGCGATGTGTATGGCGGTTTGTCCGGTTTGTTATCCCGTTATGGTGTGGTCAATGGAGCCATGGCGTATGATATACAAAGCTATATCAGTGATGATTTATTGGTGGTGGGTGATCGCATGAGTATGGCACATGGCTTGGAATTGCGCGCGCCATTTTTAGATACCAACTTGGTGAATCTGATGGTGAATGTCCCTGTAAAATGGAAGGTCAAAGGCTTGCCGTGGCAAGAGCAATTGAAAGTGTTGTTGAAAGATATTGCCTGTGATGATTTACCACGTGATGTTGTTTATCGCCCCAAACAAGGGTTTATGGCACCGATTAAACATTGGTTGCGCTCTGATTTGGCAGATGAAGTGAAAGCATTGGCAGCATCTCAAGCTTTGGGTGGCTTGGTTCGCCCTGAATTTGTGCAAGAGCAGTGGGGCTTACATCAACGAGGGCATGACCGTTCTGATATTTTGTGGGGATTATTATTGATGAATCGTTGGATGCAACAACGGGGGTGGGAGTTTTGAAACAACATGACAAACGGGTGTTGGTGGTGGCTGATGTTTCGGCTGAACATGTCATTGGTGGTGCAGAACGTATGCTACACCATCATGTGCGTGCGTTGTTGGCATCGGGTTTGGATGTGACTGTGCTATCTCGCCAAGCTGATTTGGATGCACCGTTACGCATCACTTTGCCATCGGGTGTGATTGAACATCGTTTACCGTTTTCAGGCCATCGTGGTTGGCAAGGTTTGCTGGAGTTGAAAGCATCAGCCAAGGCATGGTGGGGAACACATCAAGGCTTTGATGTGGTCGTTGCAGAGCAACCATTTACGATGTGGGCATTGATGCAAGCGGGTTGCAAGTTGCCACGTTTACAAGTTTGTCACTCGTTTGCCTTTGAAGAATATGCAACAAGACATGGCTTGGATTGGGGTTGGAAACAGCAAGTGGTGGTTGCTGCGATGCGAAAGCTTGAGGCTTCTGTTTATCAGAGTGCAACATCGGCATTGGTGTTGAGTTCATTCATGTGTGAACGTCTACAAGATTTTTTTTCTATCGGACAAAATAAAATTCGTATTGCAGCAGCTGGCATTGATCCTGCACATCATAAAATGCGGGATAGAATTGTGTTGCGTCAGGAATTATGGAAAGAAGATGCTGAAAAACCACATATCATGACAGTAAGAAATTTGGTGCCACGGACAGGTGTAGACTTGTTGATTCAGGCAGCAGCGATTGTGCATGTGGATCGCCCTGATGTGGTCTGGGATGTGATTGGTGATGGTGAATGGATGGCTGCTTTACAAGGTCTAAGCGCAGAATTGGGGATGCAGGATGTGATTCATTTTTCAGGCTTTTTAGCCGAGAGAAAAGTGAAGCAATATATGATGGCTTCCGATGCGTTTATGTTACCCACACGCTCCTTAGAAGGCTTTGGTTTAGTCACTTTAGAAGCCAATGTGCAAGGCTTACCTGTGATTGCGACACCTGTGGGTGCGAACCCAGATGTGGTGGGGTGGCATGCGTTGAATCATGTGGCTGAAAATGCGACACCTGATGCTTTAGCGCAAGCTGTGCTGGCATATTTAACATCAATATCCGATGAAAAGGCGCGCCTAAATTTGTCAAAAGAAACGGCAGATTATTTTTCTTGGGGTAAACATGATGCCGTATTGGTCAATGCTGTTCGGTTGATGAAATGAATATCTTACACCTGATTACCCGCATGGATCGCGGTGGTTCGGCTGTCAACACGCTACTATCGGCGATTGAACAGCAACGGGCAGGGAATCAGGTGACCTTGGCGTATGGCTTGAGTTTAGAATCAGAGATGTCGGCCGAGGAACATGCCAAGGTGGATGTTGATATGCTGACTTTTCAAGCCTTGGGTGGGCGTATCATGGTATTAAAAAAGATGCTCCGAAGTTTGGGTTGGCATGATATGCAGGCCTATAAGGCATTGAAAATATTACTCAAAGAACCTTTTGACATCATTCATACCCATACATCCAAAACAGGTGCTTTGGGACGTTTGGCAGCGATAGGGCATCAGGGTAAAGTGATTCACACTCCTCATGGTCATATTTTTCATGGTTACTTTGGCACACTGAAAACAAAATTATTTATACTTATTGAACACTACTTGGCAAAAAAAACCGATGTATTGCTTGCTTTGACCCGTGCCGAACGTGATGATCATTTGGCTTTGCGCATTGGTCGTGAAGATCAATGGCAGGTGATTCCCAGTGGCGTGGATATTGCATCCATTCGTCAAGGTTTGAAAACCTGTCCAAAGGGTGAAACATGGGATGCTGTTTCTGTGGGGCGACTTGTGCCGATTAAAGGCATGGAACGGTTGATCGCTGCGTGGGCAAAGGTCTGTGAAATTCAACCCAAGGCACGTTTGGCATTGGTGGGGGATGGCGAAGAACGTGAGAAGCTAGAAATATTGGTCAAAAAATTAAATCTTTCAGAGGCTGTTTATTTTGCAGGCTGGGCTGACCCTTTGCCTTATTTGGCGAATGCCCGCTGTTTTGCTTTGATGTCACACAATGAAGGCATGGGGCGCGTGGTGGTGGAAGCCTTTGCCGCAGGCTTGCCTTGCGTGGTATCGAATGTGTGTGGTTTACGTGAGTTGGTGGATGATGAGGTTGGACGTGTGGTCAATGCCGATGACTCCATGGAAGTGGCAAAAGCCATCATTGCGATGTGGAAGAAAAATATGACAAATGAAACGTGGCAACGTGCGCAGCATTATTCACTTTCAGCGATGATCGAGGGTTTGGAGAAAGTTTATCAAGGCGCTATAGTCAATCAAAAATAGATTTGTCGTAGCGACACCATCATTCATGGCTTATCAGTAACTGATGTTACGCACTATTCACTCAGCGCTAAAGATTCCATGTATTTTTTTGCCACAGAGTCACAGAGACACGGAGAAAAAATATAGGCTTATGCAGCAATACGTAAAAATGTTACGAATTTCGCATGAAACACATGCTTATTCTCAAGTACGTCACCCTCGAGTGCTTTTATCGAGGGTCTTTTGTTTCAAATCATAGATCCCCGATACAAGATTTCGGGGATGACGCTGTTTTTTACAAGCTGCGTAACATCAGTCAGTAATTTTTAAGTGTTCACTCAAATATCTCCCTGTCCATGATTGTAAACACGCAGCAACATCTTCAGGTGTACCACTTACCACCACATCACCGCCACGGTCGCCACCTTCAGGTCCCATATCGACAATCCAATCCGCAGTTTTGATGACATCCAAATTATGTTCAATGACCAACACTGTATTGCCGCGCTCGACCAAGGCATGTAATACTTCAAGTAGTTTGGCGACATCAGCAAAGTGTAAACCCGTGGTTGGTTCATCCAAAATATACAAGGTATCCCCTGTTGCCTTACGTGCCAATTCTTTGGCAAGTTTGATGCGTTGCGCCTCACCTCCTGAAAGTGTGGTCGCTGCTTGCCCCAAATGAATATAGCCCAAACCCACTTGTTGTAAGGTGCTTAAGCGTGTTTTTAGAGGAGAAATGGCCTCAAAAAATTCAAGTGCTTCATCCACGGTCATCTTTAACACATCATCAATGGTTTTGCCTTTATAGCGTACATCCAAGGTTTCACGATTGTATCGCTTGCCCTGACAGGTTTCACACGCCACATACACATCGGGCAAAAAGTGCATTTCAACTTTAATAATACCATCGCCTTGACATGCTTCGCATCGTCCACCTTTCACATTAAACGAAAAACGCCCTGGTTTATAAGCACGCGCTCTGGATTCGGGTACACCTGAAAACAACTCCCGAATGGTGGTGAAAATCCCTGTATATGTCGCTGGGTTGGAGCGTGGCGTACGTCCAATGGGGCTTTGATCAATATCAATAATTTTATTGATAAGTTCAGCGCCGATGAGGGCTTTGTGCTGCCCCACACGATCTGTTTTGAGACCAAGGTGACGCGCAAATCCACGGTATAAGGTATCCAGAGTCAGGGTGGATTTTCCAGAGCCTGATACGCCCGTAATACAACTAAGTCGGGCAATGGGAAATAACGCGGTGACATCGTTTAGATTGTGTTCGCTTGCACCTTCAATACCCAACATGGGATGTTTTTTTGGTACTTTTCGGCGTTTGGGTATGGCAATGGATTTTTTTCCCGATAAATAATCGGCGGTAAGGGTATTGGCAGCCAAAATGTCTTTCAAAGAACCTGCTGCGACAATTTCACCACCATGCTCACCTGCCAAAGGCCCCATATCGACAATAAAATCGGCCGTACGAATCGCATCTTCATCATGCTCCACGACAATCACGGAGTTTCCCAAATCGCGCAGTCGTTTGAGGGTGGTGAGTAAACGATCATTGTCACGTTGGTGCAAGCCAATGGAAGGTTCATCCAAAATATACAACACGCCAACCAATGCAGAACCAATTTGTGAGGCAAGGCGAATACGTTGGGCTTCACCGCCTGACAATGTGCCCGCCGTACGCTCCAAACTTAAATAATTCAAACCCACTTCAATCATAAAGCCCAAACGGGCTGAAATTTCTTCAACAACTTTTTCAGCAATGGTTTGATCTTGGGCATTGAGTGTTAAGTTCTCAATCCATGTTTGCGCTTCATGCAAGGGTAGGGCGCAGATCGTTGGTAACGATAAATCACCCACCAAAACATGGCGTGCAGCGCGATTGAGCCTAGAACCTTTACAGTTGGGGCAAGCAATCGCATTGATGTATTTGGATAATTCTTCTCGCACATCATCGGAGGATGTTTCACGGTAACGGCGTTGAAGGTTTGGAATCACGCCCTCAAAAGGTCGGCTCACAGTGCGGCTTTGTGTGCCAGTTTGATAAATAAAATCGACTTTTTTTCGCCCTGTTCCATATAAGATGTGTTGTTTGGCTGTTTCTGGCAAATCTCCCCATGCTGTATCCATCGATACGCCCACATAGGCTGCCACAGATGCGAGAGTTTGATGAAACATTACCGTTTCACGTCCTCCCCACGGTGTAATCACACCTTTTTCTAAACACAAACCATCATCAGGCACCACCAAATCAGGATCAAACACACTTTGTATGCCCAAACCATCGCACTTGGGACATGCCCCTGCGGGTGAATTAAAAGAAAACAAACGCGGTTCAAGTTCGGGGTAAGAAATACCACAATCGGCACAGGCATAATGCTCCGAAAACAAGCGTTCTTCATCACCCAACAACGCAATCAACATGCCCTCACCATAACGCAAAGCGGTTTCCACCGAATCAGCCAAACGGGTGCGAATGCCATCTCGAATCACCAAACGATCCACAACCAGTTCAATCGTGTGTTTGTGTGTTTTTTTCAATGCGGGTACATCATCCAGTGGCATGACATCACCATCAATACGTACGCGAACAAAACCATCTTGACTTGCTTGTTCCAACTCTTTGCGAAACTCACCTTTTTTTGCGCGTGCAATGGGGGCAAGAAGTTGCACTTTACTGCCGTCATCCAAACTTAACAGTTGTTCAATAATGGCACTGGCGGGCTGGGCTGTAATAGGCTTGCCACAGTCATGACAATGGGGTTTGCCAATGCGGGCATAAAGCAAACGCAAGTAATCATAGACTTCGGTAATTGTACCAACCGTTGAACGAGGGTTGCGACTGGTGGTTTTTTGCTCAATCGAAATCGCAGGTGATAAACCTTCGATCGCATCCACATCGGGGCGTTCCATCATGCCCAAAAATTGCCGTGCATACGCCGATAACGATTCCACATAACGGCGTTGACCTTCGGCATACAAGGTATCAAAAGCCAATGAGGATTTCCCCGAACCTGATACGCCCGTAATGACGACCAACTGATTGCGGGGTAAATCAATATCAATATTTTTTAGATTGTGAACCCGTGCGCCTTGAATGCGAATGATATTTTTTTGAGTCATATAATTTATCCCTTGGCTTGGCGTAAATGACGAAAGACAGTCAGTGGTGTGTTATCAATGGCATGCTTTTGAGCGTATTGCATGCAAAAATCAGTATTTAAAGGGCGTAAAAATGGATTCGTTGATTTTTCAATAGCGATGGTGGATGGAATGGTGGGTTTTTGTTGCATACGGGTTTGCGTATCACGATGAATACGCTCTTTTAATGCTTCATTGTTGGCATCCACCGCGCGTGCAAAACGCAAATTGGGTAAGGTATATTCATGCGCACAATAAACCTTGGTATCGTCATCAAGCTGGGCAAGGCGCTGTAAACTTTGCCAAGTCTGTTCAAATGTTCCTTCAAAAATACGTCCGCAGCCCGCACCAAACAAGGCATCACCACAAAATAAAGCATCATCAAACACATAAGCAATATGCCCAAGGGTATGACCACCCACATCCAAAATATCCACTGCCAAGTGATCCAGTTGAAATGGCTGTTCGGGTGACACTTTCACATCGATGCAGGGAATACGTTCCGCATCATGAGCCGCACCCACCACGATACAATCCCAACGTTGTTTCAATGCCTTGTTGCCATCGGTATGATCCCAATGGTGGTGGGTGTTCAAAATATGCGTTAAAGGTTTGTTCAACTGTTGGCATGCTTGATTGACAATGCTCGCATCGGCAGGATCAATCACAGCCAAGATATGACTTGCTTTTGCTTCTAACAGGTAAATATAATTGTCGTTTAAAGCGGGTAATTGGTGAACTTGAAAGTTTGAATGTTGATATGACCACATAACGCCCCATCTTAGCTCGCGTTTATCTTCATACAATCACACCTGAATTCAAATCATCATGAAAGCAGTCATGAACTGGGTAAAAAATTTCATGTCACCGTTCAAATATGCACGCTACCGTCACCTTCGAATGCTTGTGTCGAGGGTCTATCGATAGATTCCAGACACAAGCACTCTGGAATGACGGTGATTTAATACTTGAATCACTATATCATTGCGAGTATTGAGGAGATAAAGAAACGTGATGAACTAACCTACTAACATTCAAATTATCGAACGAAATGGACATCCAGCCTTTGCGGTGATCCCATGGCATGATTTCGAAGCCATCGAGCCAGCATTAAAACGCCACCATGCCTTGCGGTATGGCGTTCCCAATGCTGTTGCCAAGAAAATCATGCTTGAAGATATGCATCCGATCAAAGCATGGCGTGAGCACCTCAAGCTTGAGCAAATTCATGTGGCAAAAATCTGGCATCCAGCAATCATCCTTAGCGCGCATTGAATCAGGCAATGGCGGCAAAACACGCCATGATACTTTAGCCCGTATCGCCCATGTTTTGGGGATCACAATAGAGCACTTGCTTTAAGCGATTGAATGACGCTTTCCCTTCTGTCATTCGTCCAGTCATTATCATTTTGACTTTCAAGGCTTTCAATTCCTTGACGCTTGGGGGTTGAAAGGGCTAATGAGTAGCCTGTCGAAATAGCCCCGAAAATATGGAAATCTTACAAAAGGATGAAAGATGGCTTATTTCTACAGGTTAGCACGTCACCCTCGAATGCTTGTATCGAGGGTCTATGGATAGATCCCCGATAAAAAATTTCGGGTAGCGGCTAACTGCGTTGCAGAAGTCAGAGCGTAGCACCTGCTACACCCTAACTTCTGCGCTTTGCTGTCCAATAAAATGAACGAAGAAAAAAATAATTTGATGGTAGGTTGGCGTATAAGTGCATGGCTTATGTTCCCCATAAACATCGAAAAACAAGCTTTGCCAAAGCAGCATGATTTTACACCACATCCTTGCCTTATTTTTTATCTTCGTAAATTTGTTTTAAGAGCCTCTACAAAACTCCAGGTCCAACAATTGTTCCATCCTTGCCGCTTCCCCATATATGATGCTTCTCTTTTGTAAAACAAAGAGCTGTAAAAAAGGCGATACCACTTTCCAAAGGATCATCAAATCCTTTGCCTTTTGATACAGTATCATTATCAATTTTTGAATTTTCACAACAATGATTTACAATAGTTTGAATTGCAGAATCTATATCTATATCTGGCAATAACGTTGAAAAAGCACTTAGTGGCAGTTTCGCTATATCATGTGCATCTGTATATGAAATATCTTTAGGCTTCTTTTTTTTATAAGCACGAATGGTTTTGCTATCAATATCCCCATAATATCCTTTGATTCCTAATGACCAAATCGCCTCTGATGGAAATATTTCAATAACTTGTAGGGGCATTGCCTCACGATTTTCACCAAATATAGAAAAATTCAATTCGTTAACCATATAGTAGTTTAAGTATTAAATCGACATTTTGTATTTTTTAAAGTTTCCATAATCGCATCATTTATATCTTCAAATTTATCACGTATTTTTCGGCTCTTTTGAATTTTGAGTGGATAGCGATTATAATTTTGACATTTCATAGGGATTAGGATTTCGAGATCATGCAAAAGTTATTTGGCTCTTTTGAAAATCAAGTGGGTAAGCAAAATTTATTGACCTTGGCAAAGTCCAACTTTCCAGTCATTAGGTAAGCCATCGTTTTGAAATGTTCAAATTTGTATCCACGTGCTTTACGTTTTGCGGCTTGTAATACCGAGTTTAAACCTTCAAGAATACCGTTGTTTATTTTGCTTACTTGCCAGCGAACAATGCCGTCCCAGTGAGACTCAACCATACCTTTTACCTTGATCATTTCAGGTAATTCACTTGTCTCTACCCATG
>JAUZQO010000022.1 GCA_030950925.1 Mariprofundaceae bacterium | reverse complement strand
TGATTGAATTACTATATATCAGCTGGTGATTGACCCAGTTCCAAACTCACTTGTATCAAACTTCGCTCTTCAATCGTTAAGTGTGTATAGTATTTTCCCATGCCAGCAATTTAACCTCAATCGCTGTTGCACTTATACTTTGAGTCCGCCCGTTATATAAAGGTTCTTTCATGCTTAAAAAAAATCACTTACTACATATTTGGGTCGATGCAGATGCCTGCCCTGTTGCCATCAAGGAAGTCTTATTTCGTGCAGCTGAACGCACCCAAATCATGACAACATTGGTTGCCAACAGTGCATTGCGCATTCCCAAATCACCCTACATTCAAATGTTACAAGTAGGGGCGGGGTTTGATGTCGCCGATCATAAAATCATATCACTTTTAAAAGCTGAAGACCTTGTCATCACCAGTGATATTCCCTTGGCTGATGAAGTTTTAGAGCATCATGCCCATGCCCTTAGCCCTCGCGGCGAATTGTTTTCTTCTGACACCATTAAATCACGTCTCAATATGCGAGATTTTTTAGAAACACTGCGTGCCAGTGGCATTCATAGTGATACCACTGCTGCATTTAAAGCCACTGATAAACAGGCTTTTTCTAATCAATTGGATAGATTTTTAACACGATATTTGAAAAACAACAGCTAAAAAAATCTAAAATATAACTATGCCTTGGTTGAATGAGATAAAGAACGCTCAGCTATAATCACCAGAACACTTTGAATCAAAGCAGCCAATGGAATCGCGATAAACACGCCCAAAATACCCCAGATACTACCAAAGAACAAAACCGCCACAATGATAGCAATGGGGTGCAAGTTCACCACTTCTGAAAACAACCATGGAATCACAATATTGGCATCAATCAATTGAATCACACCATAAGCCAAGATGGCATACAATGTCATATCTGTATTGCCCCATTGAAAAAAGGACAATAAAATCACAGGAATGGTGACCAAAGCAGCACCTACAAATGGAATCCACACTGAAATACCTGTCAAAACACCCAAAAGTAATGCGTAAGGATGACCCATCAAAACATAGGTCAACCACATCACCAAGCCCACCATAAATGATTCCCAAAAACGACCACGAATATAATTGCCAATTTGCATATCCAACTCTAACCAGACCCGTCCCAACAAGGATCGTTCACGTGGAAGAAAGGCTTTTCCCCATTGTAAAATAGACGTTTTATCTTTGAGTAAGAAAAATACCAAGACAGGAACGAGCACCGCATACACCATCAACGCCATCAAACTCGGAATAGATGCAAAGGATGCTGAAACAACCATGCCAGCCCACTCTTGCAGCTTATTGGTCAGAGAAGCAATGGCTTGTTGTAAATGCTCAGGGTTCACCCATGAAGCATAATGAACCTGTAAATCATGAATACTTTGACGCAAGCGTTCAACATTTTGAGGAATGTATTGCACCAAGCTCCCAATTTGCTCGGTTAATACTGGCAACACTGCCAACAAAGCAAACAAAAGAGCCAATAAAGCCCCCAAACAAACCACAATCACTGCCAATAAGTGTGGTACGTGCAAACGTATCAAGAGTTGAACAATACCATCCAAGACATAAGCCAAAGCAATCGCAAAAAATACAGGCGCTAAAACATCACCCAGCACCACAATCAATAAGAAAATAACCAATAAGCTTGCCAACAGCATCATCAATTGTGTATCGGATAAACGCTGTTGAAACCATTGTCGAATCAAATTCATACTTTTTTGCTATTCCCACCCAGCGCAACTAACACCACAGCCATGATGGAAGCCAAGAGATGCACAATTTCACTGATGCCATGCAATATGCCAAATTTCATCCGTTGTGGATCATCCTTGGGCAAGGCAGCGATGTCACCCGCGGCATCTTTCAAAGCCTGCATCACAGGTGCAATGGCAAATTCATTGGCACATACCAATAGCGCAATCACAATCAATAACATCCAGTTGAACCATCCCAATGAAGGCAAACGCATCCAAAATGCCACCACCGCAGCGGACAACAATAAAATACTCACATTGGCGACATGAAAAATCGAGCCAGCAACTATGCCTGCTGTATGTGCATCCAGTTTAGAAAACAATACAGGCGCAACCACAAAGCCTGGTACAATCAGCAAGCCCAATATCATGGTCAAGGATAGGCGGATGCCACCCATGCGAACACATGCTTTTGACATCGCCATTAGGTGTAGCTGATGCCCACGATTTCATATTCACGTTCACCACTAGGGGCGCGCACCAAGGCCTCATCACCTTCGGATTTACCAATCAAAGCACGGGCAATCGGTGAGGTAATCGAAATTTTCCCTTGGGATAAATCTGCTTCATCTTCCCCGACAATTTGATAGCTGACTTCTTTTTCAGTCTCTGCATCAATCAAATCAACTTTAGCACCAAAAACAATCGTATCCGATACCAAAGATGACGTATCAATAATTTGCGCGCGTGCCAATTTATCTTCCAATAAACCCATGCGTGCCTCATTCATACCCTGATCTTCTTTGGCAGCATGATATTCCGCATTTTCAGACAAATCACCATGCGCCCGTGCTTCTTCAATCGCACGCACAATTTCATGCCGTTTTGTACCTTTTAAGTATTGTAGTTCTTCACGCAATTTTTCCGCGCCATGCTTGGTCATTGGAACCCGTTCCATTAAGACACCCTCTCATCCTTCAAATATTCTTGAATACTTTTCACCGCTGTGACATCAAATTTTCCTGCAATCGCTTGCACCGCAGCCAAACCACCCGACATGGTGGTGAAATAAGCGATACCCCGATCCAATGCTGCTTGTCGAATGGATTTGGAATCCTTAATCGCTTGCACACCTTCGGTTGTATTGACAATCAAATCGACTTCATCGGATAACAAACGATCCACAATATGAGGGCGAACACCATCCAACACTTTCGCCACCAAAGTGCTGATAATGTCTGCTTGCGCCAAACATGCATGCGTACCTGCTGTGGCTAAGACTTCAAAACCTGCATCCACCAAGGTTTGAGATAGCTCAATCAGTGCGCCCTTATCTGCATCACGAACGGATACAAAAGCCCTACCTTTTTTCGGCAAAGGTGAACTTGCACCTGCTTGTGCTTTGGCAAATGCCCCTGGAAAAGTGCGCGCAATACCCATCACTTCGCCCGTTGATTTCATTTCTGGAGAAAGCAATGGATCCACACCTTTGAATTTCACAAATGGAAACACTGCTTCTTTCACCGCACGGTATGTCTTGGGTTGCAACACTTCATGAATGCCTAAATCATCCAAACTTTGTCCTGACATGATGCGTGCTGCCACTTTTGCCAAGGGGATGCCTGTTGCTTTTGACACAAAAGGCACGGTTCGCGAGGCACGCGGATTGACTTCTAAGACGTAAAGTGTCTCACCTTGCAGGGCAAACTGAATATTCATCAACCCGACCACATTCAATGCCATACCCAAAGCTTCGGTTTGGCGACGTACTTCAGCTATAATGTCATCAGAAATCGAGTGCGGCGGCAAACAACAGGCCGAATCGCCAGAATGAACACCCGCTTCCTCAATATGTTCCATAATCGCGCCCAACACCACGCGTTTTCCATCACATAAGGCATCCACATCCAATTCAATGGCAGCGTTTAAGAAGCGATCCAACAATACAGGGTGGTCAGGTGAGGCTTGCACGGCTTCGGTCATATAGCGTAACAAACCTTCTTCATCATGCACAATTTGCATGGCTCGCCCACCCAATACATACGATGGACGTACGACCACGGGATAACCAATATCATCGGCGACTGCCAAGGCTTCATCTGTGGAGCGAGCTGTGCCATTTTCAGGCTGTAGTAACTTCAAATCATGCAACAACTGTTGAAAACGCTCACGATCTTCCGCCAAATCAATCATATCAGGGCTGGTTCCAATAATAGGCACACCCGCAGCCTGCAAGGATTCCGCCAATTTTAACGGTGTTTGACCGCCATATTGCACAATCACACCTGTCGGCTGTTCTATTTCGACAATGGCCATCACATCTTCAAAGGTCAACGGCTCAAAATACAAACGATCCGAAGTATCATAATCGGTGGATACCGTTTCAGGGTTGCAGTTCACCATAATGGTTTCAAAACCGTCTTCGGATAAAGCAAATGCTGCATGCACACAGCAGTAATCAAACTCAATGCCTTGCCCAATACGGTTGGGGCCACCACCCAAGACCATGATTTTTTTCTTTTGTGTGGGTTGGGCTTCGCATTCTTCTTCATAAGTGGAATAAAGATACGGTGTTTTGGCTTCAAATTCAGCAGCACAGGTGTCCACACGTTTAAATACGGCTTTCACACCCAATGCGGAACGTGTTTGACGAACGATATGTTCATTCGTATCCAACAACATCGCCAAACGTTGATCGGATAATCCTTCACGTTTTGCTTGTTTCCATTCCTGCTTGCTTAAACTTGATACATCGCGCCCTGACAATGCCTGTTCCAAGGCAATCACAGCCGATAGTTCGCGCACAAACCAAGGATCAATTTTACTCACGTTAAAAACTTTTTCTTCAGTCCAGCCCGCTCGCAAGGCTTCACCCATCCACCACAAGCGATCTTCACAGGGGATGCCTAATTTTTCTTGCAAAAAAACATCCGCTTCCACATTGGCAGGTATGACTTTATCAAAACCACACGAGCCGACTTCTAAACCACGCATCGCCTTGCCCAAGGATTCTGTGAACGTGCGACCCATCGCCATCACTTCACCCACTGATTTCATTTGCGTGGTCAAACGCGTATCCGCACCTGGGAATTTCTCAAAGGCAAAGCGTGGTAATTTGGTGACCACATAATCAATGGTAGGCTCAAAGGCGGCAAAGGTTTCACCCGTAATATCATTGCGAATTTCATCCAAGGTGTAACCCACTGCCAATTTTGCAGCAATTTTAGCAATCGGAAAACCTGTCGCCTTGGATGCCAAAGCAGAGGAGCGCGATACACGAGGATTCATTTCAATGACAATCAAACGCCCATCTTCTGGATTCACAGCGAATTGAACATTCGAACCACCTGTTTCCACGCCAATTTCACGCAAAATAGCAATCGAAGCATCACGCATACGTTGGTACTCTTTATCGGTGAGTGTTTGGGCTGGTGCAACCGTAATCGAATCGCCTGTATGCACGCCCATCGCATCGAAATTTTCAATGGAGCAAATAATCACGCAGTTATCAGCATGATCCCGCATGACTTCCATTTCGTACTCTTTCCAACCAATAATGGATTCTTCAACCAGAATTTCATCGGTCGGCGATGCATCCAAGCCTGAACCTGCAATTTGCTTGAATTCCTCAAGGTTATAGGCAATGCCGCCACCTGAACCGCCCAATGTAAAGGAAGGGCGAATAATAACGGGGAAGCCAATATCTTCAGCCAATGTTTTGGCTTCGTGCATGGTATGTGCAAAACCACCCCGCGCCATCTCTAAACCAAGATCATCCATCGCATGTTTAAAACGCTCACGATCCTCTGCCTTATCAATGGCATCCGGTTGTGCGCCAATCAACTGAACATTAAATAAGTCTAAAATACCATGTTTATTCAACTCAAGTGCACAATTCAATGCTGTTTGCCCACCCATGGTGGGTAAAATGGCATCGGGTCTCTCTTTTTCAATAATCTTAGCGACCACTTCCCAAGTCACAGGCTCAATATAAGTGGCATCTGCAAATTCAGGGTCAGTCATGATGGTGGCAGGGTTTGAGTTGACTAAAACAACACGAAAACCTTCTTCTTTTAAAGCTTTACAGGCTTGAACACCCGAGTAATCAAATTCACAAGCCTGCCCAATCACAATGGGACCTGCACCTAAAATCATAATGGATTGAATATCAGAACGACGTGGCATGGAGGTAAAACTCCTAAAACTGGATTTTCTGCATGGTGAAAGACACATAAGCCAACACCGAACACAGAAAACGAGTAAGTCAGATTGCTCTGCTACTCACCCGTTCAAACGCGAAGTATAGCTTTAAGCTGTGCTACAGAAAAGGGCATAGATCAAGTTTATTTAATGATGATATATTAAACGTCCTCGAATCATCATATCTTCGCCCATTTTTTTTCGTTTCACATCGGCCAAATGCACTGCTTCTGACATATGAGCAATGCCCAAACCATGCCAAAGGTTCACGGCATCCACACCACCAATCAAGATAGGGGCTTGATACAACACCAATTCATTCGCTAATTGCTGTTCAAATAAAGAGGCATGTAGTTTTCCGCCACCTTCCACCAGTAATTGCAAACAACCACGCGCTGCTAAATCTTTCAAAGCAGCCTGCAAATCATTAACCTCCACCACATCCACACCTGCCGCTTGCCAATATTTATTGTGTTTATTGCTTTTCTGTACATATAGGCACGAAGGTGCTTCATCACTCAATATTTGATATTTTTGGGAGAATTTAGGGGTATCTCTCGCCATCACGATCCGCAAAGGGGAGCAACCCCGCAAACGTGCATCACGCACTGTCAGGGAAGGGTTATCCTCACGCAATGTTCCTGCCCCCACCATGATGGCATCACACTCGGCACGTATTCGATGTACATGTTTACGTGCAGAAGCACCCGTAATCCACTTGGATTGATGCGTATGGGTAGCAAGCTTGCCATCCAATGAGATCGCCGCTTTTGCCATCACCCACGGCATGTCTGTTTTCAAATAATGGAAAAAAGCTTGGTTCAAAGCATTGGCTTCTGCTTCCAAAACACCGCCCAAAACTTCAAGTCCATACTGCTTGAGCACTTCTGCACCTGCTGACATGCTGGGATTGGGGTCATAGGAAGCAAAAACAACCCGTTGAATACCTGTATCAAGAATGGCTTGTGTACACGGTGGTGTACGTCCAAAACCAGAACACGGCTCAAGTGTGACATAAATAGTCGCACCCTTTGCAGCTACTCCCGCATCAGCTAAAGCATGGACTTCTGCATGGGCTTCCCCCGCACACTGATGCCAACCTTGTCCAATCATTCTACCATCTTGAACCACCACTGCGCCAACACGAGGATTGGGGTGGGTTCGCCCCACCCCTTTCCTTGCCAGCTTAAGGGCATATTTCATCCATTGAATATCCATGATTGATTCACCTGCTGTAACATTTTCATGCAAACACAAATCATACACTTGCATTACTGATGGCAAGGTTAACAATACAAGAAGTATTGTAACGCTTGAATAACACGATGAGATGCTAGAGGTATTTTAATGGTAACAGTGACACAATGTTTAGCAAAATGAATAAAAAAATCTTCCGAAACGAAAAAAAACCCGCAAACATAATAGTTTACGAGTTTTTATCTGGATGTTGTCAAACATCAATATGGCGGAGCGGACGAGACTCGAACTCGCGACCTCCGGCGTGACAGGCCGGCATTCTAACCAACTGAACTACCGCTCCAAACAAATAATAAAATTACTTGTTTTATTCCTCTAAAGGAAAATGGTGGGCGCTGTAGGACTCGAACCTACGGCCACCGCCTTGTAAGGGCGGTGCTCTACCAACTGAGCTAAGCGCCCGTAAAGCTACTTACCACCTCAACTTCAACGCGGCGAATATTATCGCCGCGTTTTATCATTGCAAGCTTTTATTTCACCGCATCTTTTAGTGCTTTACCAGCTTTAAACTTGGGTGCTTTAGAAGCAGCCACTTCAATCGGTTCACCCGTACGAGGATTACGTGCAGTACGTGCAGCACGCTCTGCAACTGAGAATGTTCCAAAACCTACAAGACTGACAGTATCATCATTTTTCAATGCGCTTGTGATACCATCCAACACCGCTTCAACAGCGCCAGTTGCATCCGCTTTACTTAACTCTGCATTTGCTGCGACATGGTTAATCAAATCTGCTTTATTCAACCTATCCTCCAAAAATCATATGAAGCTTGCTCCATATGTATCATAACATTAAAACTTCGCCCAACTTAATGAGCCGATACTGAACCCTTATCCAAGTATATATCAACAATGGAATCACGTATAAAATCGGTCGGTATACTCATGCCCACAGGAACATGCGTCAAGGCATGCTTTAAGACTTCATCCATATCCGATACCGTATAAATTTTGAAAGCGGATAAAATATTATCAGGAATCTCTTTCAAATCCTTACGGTTTTGTTTTGGAATGATAATTTCTGTCAAACCGCCACGATGTGCCGCCAATAATTTTTCTTTCAAGCCACCAATCGGCAAAGCCTTACCACGTAAGGTAATTTCACCTGTCATACACACTTCTTTTTTCACTGTAATACCTGTTAAGGCAGAAGCAATCGAAGTGGCCATCGCCAATCCAGCAGATGGACCATCCTTGGGTATTGCACCTTCTGGCACATGGACATGAATATCTACTTTCTGATGAAAATCAGGCTTAAGCCCCAAACTTGCAGCCCGCGAGCGCACATAGGTAAAAGCCGCCTGAATGGATTCTTGCATCACATCCCCCAGTTGACCTGTCACCGTTAATTTACCCTTACCTGGCATAAGAGCTGTTTCAATCTGTAATAGTTCACCACCCACTTCAGTCCATGCTAGTCCAGTCACCACACCAATTTGCGATGCCAATTCACCCATACCAAAGTGATATTGTTGCACGCCCAAATAAAATTCGAGGTCAATTTTCTTGATAACGACAGCATCCGTTGCTGCATCTTGCAGGATGACACGTGTAATTTTACGACATATTTTTGCCAGTACACGATCCAATCCACGCACACCGGCTTCACGTGTATAATAACGAATCACCTCCAGCAGTGCTTTATCATCTATTTTCACTTCTGATGTTTTAAGACCATGATTTTTCATCTGCTTGGGAACCAAATAACGTTTGGCAATCGCCAACTTTTCCGCTTCCGTATAACCCGACAAACGAATCACTTCCATCCGATCCAACAATGGTCCTGAAATATTCAAACTGTTGGCAGTGGTAATAAACATCACTTCAGACAAATCATAATCGACTTCAAGATAATGGTCAGCAAAGGTGTTATTTTGCTCAGGATCCAAAACTTCAAGCAAAGCCGATGATGGATCACCTCTAAAATCAGCGCCCAATTTATCAATTTCATCCAATAAAATCAGCGGGTTTTTTACCCCAGATTTTTTCATAGATTGAATCACTTTACCTGGCATGGAGCCAATATAAGTCCGACGATGCCCACGGATTTCAGCTTCATCACGCATCCCACCCAAACTCATGCGAACAAACTTACGCCCTGTGGCACGGGCAATAGATTTTCCCAACGATGTTTTGCCTACACCTGGAGGTCCAACCAAACAAAGAATTGAACCTTTCATCTTACGAACACGTTGCAGCACTGCCAGATGTTCCAAAATGCGTTCTTTCACTTTTTCCAAACCAAAGTGATCTTCATTCAAAATACTTTCCGCAGCATCCAAATCCTTGCGAACACGTGTTCGTTTTTTCCAAGGAAGCTCCAGCAAACAGTCCAAATAATTTCGCACCACCGTGCCCTCAGCACTCATCGGCGGCATCATTTTCAAGCGTTTTAATTCAGATCGGGCTTTTTCTTGTGCTTCAGGTGATAAACCCAAACTTTCGATTTTCTCGGCCAAAGCATCCAAATCACTTTGTGCTTCATCATCACCCAGCTCTTTTTGAATCGCCTTCATTTGTTCAGACAAATAGTATTCACGCTGTGATTTTTCCATCTGCCGCTTCACACGTGTACGGATACGCTTATCCACTTGCAAAATTTCCATCTCCGCTTCCATATGTGCATACAAAAGCTCAAGACGTTCAATCACGCTCGCTGTTTCTAACAAAGCCTGTTTTTCTTCAAGCTTTAAATTCAGATGCGATGCAATGGTATCTGCCAATTTATCGTTTTCTTCAACCGCAGCAATTGATACCAACACCTCTGGCGGTGTCTTTTTATTTAATTTCACATATGCATCAAACTGTTGCTCCACCGTTTTCGCCACGGCTTCACATTCTCGCAAATCTTCTGCTTTTTCTGCAAGGTATTCATAATCTGCATGAATCACCTGCTGATTATCTTGCATACTTAAAATAGCGACACGCGGACCACCCTCAACAAGTACCTTAATGGTACCATCGGGAAGCTTGAGCATTTGTAATATATTACCCAGTGTACCCACTTGATGTAAATCATCGGTGCTTGGGTCATCTTTATCCGCATCTTTTTGTGCCAAAAGAACAATTTGTTTCCCTGATTGCATGACTTCATCAAGCGCATGGACACTTTTTTCACGCCCAACAAACAAAGGGACAATCATATGTGGAAAGACAATAATATCACGCAATGGTAAAACAGGAAGCCGACCTGACTTCATATTTTCCACATCATCACCGCTTTCATTTACCCATTCAGCCAAAACACTCTCCTTACCACATATCCAATTTATTCAGGTTTTTCAAGATGATTCAATACACTTCTCTGGGTGCCTATCAAGACTTAGGCTGATTAACTCAAAAACTGAATAAAGGATAGATATTCACTTTAAATCCACTGTAACCCTTGCATAAAAAAATAGCGAATTTACTGATTCAAGATCAGTGGAGTCACAATACAGTGGAGCCGTTATTTAGCTTACCTTTCAGATCCGTCAACAAGATTCGACAGGCTTCACAATCTTATGCGGCAGCTTCATCCGATTTAAACATCAACACAGGTTTTTCATGCGCTTCAATAACCTTCCCATTGATAACACACTTTTCAACATTACCCATCGTTGGAATATCATACATCACATCCAACATCGTATTTTCCATAATAGCACGCAGACCACGCGCGCCTGTTTTACGTTTCATTGCCTGCTCTGCAATCGCATCCAAAGCATCATCTGTAAACGATAAGTCCACGTGATCATACGATAAAAGAGCCTGATATTGCTTTACCAAAGCATTTTTTGGCTCTGTAAGAATTTGCAACAAAGCTTTTTTATCCAAGAGGCTCAAGGTTGCAACCGCTGGCAATCGACCCACCAGCTCAGGAATGAGACCAAATTTAATCAAATCTTCGGGTTCAACTTGGGTCAATAGTTCACCGACATCTTGCTCATCTTCTGCGACAACATTTGCACCAAAACCAATCGAACGTTGTTTACCACGCGATTCAATAAGTTTTTCAAGCCCTGCAAAAGCACCACCCAAAATAAACAATATATTGGTGGTATCAACGGCAATAAATTCTTGCTGAGGGTTTTTACGACCACCCTGTGGCGGTACATTCGCCACCGTACCTTCAATCAACTTCAACAACGCTTGCTGTACACCCTCCCCTGACACATCACGGGTAATCGAAGGTGAATCCGCTTTACGGGATAATTTATCAATTTCATCAATATAAATAATACCATGCTGAGCGCGTTCCACATCATGATTGGAAGCTTGCAACAATTTGAGGATAATATTTTCAACATCCTCACCCACATAACCTGCTTCCGTTAATGTGGTGGCATCTGCCATGACGAAAGGTACATCAAAAATACGCGCCAAACTTTGCGCCAATAATGTTTTACCACTCCCTGTGGGACCCAAGAGTAAGACATTACTTTTGGCAATCTCAACATCATTCTTGTCGTTATGCTGAATTCTCTTGTAATGATTATATACAGCCACCGCAAGCATACGTTTTGCAGGATCTTGACCAATCACATAATCATCTAAGAAACCTTTAATTTCAGCAGGCTTTGGTAAACTGGTTGATTTTTTTTCCAAATTAGCACCAGCAACAGCCAACTCTTCAACCATAATATCATTACACAATTCAATGCATTCATCACAGATAAAGACCGTTGGACCTGCAATAAGCTTTTTAACATCATGCTGACTTTTTCCACAAAAGGAGCAAAAAAGCGTGGAATCACCATTATTTTCTGTTGTCATAGTTCATCTCCAACCTGCACGATGCAGCATTTACACACTTAACTTTCTTTTACTTCTTCACGAGAAGTCAAAACTTTATCAATCAAACCATAATCACATGCTTCTTGTGCCGTTAAAAAATAATCACGCTCAACATCATCACTGACCTTATCCAAGGGTTGGCCTGTATGTTTTGCCATCATTGCATTCATGTGTTCTTTCAATTTGATAATCTCACGCGCATGAATCTCAATATCGGTTGCTTGACCTTGAAAACCACCCAGAGGTTGATGAATCATCACCCGAGCATTGGGTAGAGCATAACGCTTCCCTGGTGCGCCCGATGCCAAAAGGTGAGCCCCCATACTCGCGGCTTGCCCCACACATAGTGTTGAGACATCACAACGAATGTACTGCATGGTATCATAGATTGCCATACCTGAAGTCACCACACCACCAGGGCTGTTGATATACATATAAATATCTTTATCAGGGCCTTCGGCCTCTAAGAACAACAACTGCGCGGTGATTAAATTTGCCATGTGGTCATCTACTTGACCACTAAGAAAAATAATACGCTCTTTCAGTAGGCGTGAAAAAATATCATACGAACGTTCACCACGTGACGTTCTTTCTACAACCATGGGTACTAAATTCATCACTGCTCCTTACCTATACAAGCTTTTATTTTTATCATGAAGTTTCTTTTTGACCATCTTGCTCTTGCTGCCAAACAGACAAAGCTTTGCCACTTTCTTCGACTTTGCTTGTTTGTAAGACATAAGAAACACATTCTTTTTCCAACAAGCGATCACGCAAACCTGCCATTTCAGCATCTTGGCTCTTCATCCAGCTCACAAATGCATCATGCTGATCCGCAGGATATTGCTTGGACAGTTCTTCAAGTTCTGCGTCCACCTTAGCTTCATCCAATTCAATTTGAGCCTGTTCGCGCACCGTTTGAATCAAAATAGATGACTTAAGGTTGCGTTCTGAACGCTCACGCACTTCAGAACGAAAAGCTTCATCGGTCAACATGCCATCGGTCAACATGTCATCGGTCATGTCCACACCTTGCTGCTTCATGTTTTGTGTGATGCGTTGAATGGTTGATTTCATTTCTTCATCGACCAAGCGAGTGGGTAATGTCATAAGGTTTGCTTCCAACAAGGCTTCCAAAACAGCATCGTGAGAACTTTGATAAGATGCTTGTTCAGCCTCCAAGGACAAACGTTGGAGTGCATCTTCACGCAAGGCTTCTGCATCATCAAAATTCAACATGGTTGCCAAAGTATCTTCATTTTCAGGCGAAACAGATTTCGCTACAGATTTAATATCCGTTTCAAAACGTGCTTGCTTACCTGCCAAATGCTCAGCTTGATAAGGGTCGGGGAATGTGACTGCGACCACAACATGGTCACCCGCTTGATGTCCAATCAATTGATCTTCAAAACCAGGAATGAATTGTCCTGAACCCAAAACTAAAGCGTGATCTTCACCATCACCGCCATCAAAAGCTTCATCACCCACAAAACCCACAAAATCCATGGTCACTTGGTCACCATTTTCAGCAGTGCGTTGATCTTCAATTTCATATTTAACTTGTGATGTCATCAAGCGTTGAACCACTGCTTTGATATCATCATCCTCAACACTCACTTTGGTGATTTTAAGTGTCATATCTATCAATGATGACAATTCAACTTTAGGCCAAGTGACAACATTCAATGTAAAATTAAATTCCCCATCAGGCTGAACAGATGGAAGTGTTAATTCGGGTTGTACCGCAGGAACCAAACCCGAAGATTCAATCGCACCGACGTAATTGGCTTGTAGCAATTCGGATACCGTATCTTCATGAATTTTTACACCAAATTGTTTTTGAATCACAGCCTTGGGTGTTTTTCCAGGACGAAAACCAGGTAGTTTTGCTTGCGCACTTAATTTTGAAGTTTGCTCAGCATAAACACGGTCATATTCAGACTGTGGTAAGGTAACATGCACTTGATGTTCATGGTCACTTAGTTGTTTTACGTTTGTTTGAATCATGGGATAAACTCCATCAAAGACAAGGAGCTGACCGATCTACCATCAAGCCAACTCCAAATTTTATTTTTAATAAATAATTAGTAAGTGGTACGAGAGGGGGGAGTCGAACCCCCACATCAAAGATACTGGAACCTAAATCCAGCGCGTCTACCAATTCCGCCACCCTCGCATAATGATTAAAAAATCAAAAAAAACGACTGCACAAGCATATAAAAATGATTCATATTACCGTACAAATTCACATCGAGCCAGCGATGCGGTGCGGAACTATGTCAATGTCCAAATGAAAATCAACATACATCTTATAATGCCCCTGAGCAATCACATGAGAATTCGAGTTTTCATTCGATTCATACACATTCACATGTATGACTACTTCATGATCCAAACCAACAGTTTTAGATTGTTTTTCTAATTTATCAGATCCACGTAAGGTCTACAAAGGAAGGCACAACTTGGCGAGTATATTTTTCTGGTGTTACAAGCCTGCAAGGAATTTCAAAAAACCTAGCTATTTCGTCAAACTTGATCTTTCCCTTTCTAACTTCGTGAGCTGAAAATTGAAATAGCCAGGTGAAAAACAGGCAATATCCCCTTTTTCATAGTAGATTGCGTTAAGTCCAATAGAATACTAGCTTTTTCTAAGCAAAAAGTAACCCATCACACCTGATAAAAGTGAGCCCAATAAAATGGCAAGTTTATCCGTGTATTGATAGATTTGAGTATCATTGTATGCCAAGGAGTCCACAAATAAACTCATTGTAAAGCCAATACCAGTGAGCACAGATACCCCATACAGTTGCTTCCAGTTACAAGCCTCAGGCAAGCTTGCCACACCCATTTTGATGGCCAACCAACTAAACCCTAGCACGCCTGCTTGCTTGCCTAGAAATAATCCAAACATGATGCCCAATGGTACAGGGCTCAACATCGCGTCTACAGAGATACCTCTTAAATCAACACCTGCATTCACAAAAGCAAACAGCGGTAAAATCATAAACGTCACCCAAGTGTGTAAATCATACTCCATCTCTTGGCTCATTGAAAACTTTTTACCATCCATACCCACTGAATTTAGAGGAATCATAAAGGCAAGTACAACACCTGCGAGCGTGGCATGAACGCCTGATTTTAACACACTAACCCAAAGAATAATGCCGACTAAAATATAGGCTGATTTCTTTATCACATGCAGCCGATTCATCATCCATAAGACAAACACCGAAATGGATGCAATGACCACCGATAACGTGGATAATTCACTGGTATAAAACAATGCAATCACAATGATCGCGCCCAAATCATCAATAATTGCCAATGCCATTAAGAATATTTTCAAGGACACGGGTACACGCTTACCAAGTAACGATAAAACGCCCAACGCAAACGCAATATCCGTGGCAGTGGGTATTGCCCAGCCTTTCATGGCAAAGGCATCACCGTGATTAAAAGCAATAAACACCAAGGCTGGCACTGCCATACCACCTATAGCAGCGACACCCGGCAAGGCAATCTGTTTCATCGAAGATAAATGACCTTCCATAACCTCTCTTTTCACTTCCAAACCAATGAGGAAAAAGAACACTGCCATCAAGCCATCGTTCACCCATAACAAAAGAGGCTTGGCAATTTGTAAGTCGCCAAAGCGTATTTCGACATGGGTACGCAAAAATCCTGTATATATATCAGACAAGGCACTATTTTGTAAAATTAGCGCAAGAATAGTGACAAAAATCAATAAAATGCCTGCAAAAGATTCTTGCTGGACAAGTTTTCTTAAAAAATTCATATAGTCTTCACCGTAACTAACATATTATTTACACTCTTTTGGCATTGATATGACACTGACTGCATTGAAATACCCAAGCCTTTGATACTTTTCCACCACCATATTTTTTCATAAGACTTCTCACAAAGCTTTATGATGATACAGCCCACCCCGCAATATACCTGCCAAATCATAGTATGGATGATCCAAAACAAGAGGCTTGTGGGTTTCTGGCAAACCACCTAGCCCAGTTTCAACCAAGCAATAACCATGAGGCTTTAGCCAGCGGCAGGCACCCGAAAGAATTTGACGCATCAAACTCAAGCCATCCTGTTGATCTGTGAGAGCAATCCTCGGTTCATAGCGCAACTCTTGCTCAATATCGTCCATATGTTGCAAGGATAAGTAAGGCGGATTGGATAACAGTATATCCAAAGGAGAGAGGTCATTAGGGAAGGCTTGATACAGGTCACCTTGTCTAAAATGAATACGTTTTAAAACACCATGTTTTGCTGCATTTTTTCGAGCTATATCCAATGCTTTTTCAGATATATCCGTTGCTAAAATTTTAGCATGGGGGTATTCACAGGCTAATGTGATGGCAATACAACCTGAACCCGTACCAATTTCTGAAAAATCATAAGCTGCATCTTGATCGGGGTAACACTTCAAGACTTCTTCAATCAAATGTTCTGTTTCAGGACGAGGAATCAACACATCAGGAGAGACTTCAAAATCACGCGACCAAAACTCTTTACAACCTGTGATATAGGCAATGGGCTGACGCTGATAACGTTGTTCAAGCATATCTTGGAAATTTTCATGAACCTTTTGGGGAAGCTCATCCAAAGCTCGTATGAACAGTTGTGTTGGCGTGGCTTCCCATGCTTTCATTAATAAAACTTCTGCATCCAAACGTGGGTTATCACACCTTGCTTGTTTTAGATATTGAGTCGCTTCATGCAGGGCTTGACGAACCATCATCCATTCTGTTCCGCAAGAAGGGCTGCTTGATGGTGGGTCAATAAGGCTTCAATCAATTCATTCATATCACCACCCAAAATTTGTTCTAATTTATATAAGGTAAGGTTGATACGGTGATCCGTGATACGACCTTGCGGATAGTTATAGGTACGAATACGTTCAGAACGATCTCCCGAACCCACCATGCCTTTGCGTGTTTCCGCACGTTCGGAATCCACTGCATGTTGCTCTTGATCAAACAAACGAGCTTGCAACACTTTCATGGCTTGTGCCTTATTTTTATGCTGACTGGATTGATCTTGGCATGTCACCACCAAACCCGAGGGTAAATGTGTTAAACGCACGGCCGATTCCGTTTTATTCACATGCTGTCCACCTGCACCCGATGCCCGATACACATCAATACGTAAATCTTCTGTACGAATATTGATGTCCACTTCTTCGGCTTCTGGAAGAATAGCCACTGTACATGCGGAGGTGTGAACACGTCCGCCTGATTCTGTGGTGGGAACGCGCTGTACACGATGTGTACCTGATTCAAATTTAAAGGTTGAAAATACACCTTGCCCTGTGACTTGAGCCACAACTTCTTTATAACCACCAATCCCCGTTGGATTACTGGATAAAATACTCACTTTATAACCTTTGATTTCAGCAAATCGACTGTACATACGAAATAAATCTGCTGCAAACAGTGCAGCTTCATCACCACCTGTGCCTGCACGCACTTCCAAAATCACATTACGATGATCATTTGGATCTTTCGGCAAAAGTAAAAGCGTGAGTTCAGTTTCACAATCCAACATCGCTTGTTTTAATTCACGATTTTCTTCTTCTGCAATGTCTTTGAGTTCAGCATCACATTCAATATCGGCAAGTAATGCTTGGTTATCTTGTACTTGCTGTTCCAAATCCTTGTAATGCTTGGCTTGAACTGCAACAGGTTCGATTTCAGAAAAATTACGTGAAATCTGTGCATAACGCTTGGGATTTGATGTAACCTCAGGGTCTGCAAGCATGATGCTTAAATCTTCATACTTATGTAAAATATCATCCAGCCTTGTGTTCATTGGCATCCTTTTTTACGTTGATTGCTTTTATTTCCAAATCAAATAATTTTCGTGTTGCACCCATAAGCAAATCCCCTTCCATATCATCGGGCATGCTTTTGAGCGTTCTTAAGGTTGGGTGTAAGAAACGTTTCATCAACGCTCGACTAAATCGTTCTACAGCTTCCGATTGTTCAGGTGATAAAGATTTTAAATAACGCTGTGCCTTTCCCCATTCTTCTTGACGCATGCCTTCTGTTTGTTGTTGCACGCTACGAATCAATGGCACGGTTTCCAATGATTTCAGCCAATGCAAAAAATTCTTTTCTTCTTCGGCCAAAAGGATACGTGCCTGCATGGATTCTTTTTCACGGCTGTCACGGTTGCCTTGTACGACTTGCTGTAAATCATCAATATCATACACATAAGCGCCATCAATATCAGCAATGCGAGGATCAATATCCCTAGGCACAGCAATATCGACCAAAAACATCGGGCGACCTCGACGTTTTTCCATGGCATGCCTCACCGTATCAGGTAATAATACATAGGTACTCGCACCCGTACTGGAAATGACAATATCAGCCGAATCCAAGTAATCAGGCAGTTGTTCTAGGGTTAAGGCATGCCCTTCAAACTCAATGGCAAGGTTTTTAGCCCTTTCTAAAGTACGGTTCGCAACCAAAATATGACTACAACCATTGCCACGCAAATGACGTGCTGCCAATTCAGCCATTTCACCCGCACCAATCAGCATCACAGTTTTACCCGTTAAATCATCAAAAATCCGTTTGGCGAGTTCCACTGCACACGATGATATATTAACTGACTGCTTACCAATTGCGGTTTCACTACGAGCGCGTTTGGCTGCAGCAAAGGTGGATTGATACAAACGGTGCAAAATATGACCCGCTGTACCCGCTGCCAAAGCTTGTTCATAGGATGCTTTGACCTGCCCGAAAATTTGTGGCTCACCCAATACCAACGAATCCAAGCCCGATGCCACTGCATACAAATGACGTACCGCGTCATCCGTGGTATAAGCATAAAGATGGGGAGAAACTTGCTCAATATCCATGCCCGATTTGCGAGCGAACCATTCACGTACAAGTGCAATCGCAGCATCAGGATCATGCGTCACCACCGTCATTTCCACACGGTTACAAGTGGAAAGAAGGGCAGCCTCACGGATACTTGGACGGGTAACTTTCATTTGCAAAATATCAGCAATCTCTTTTTCAGGAACTGCAAGACGTTCGCGCAACTCCACAGGTGCTGTTTTATGATTGAGACCAACATGACATATACGCATCGGGTGAACCTAGCCTTTTAAGGGATACTGTCCATCATCCACGAGGATCATAGATCGTTCCACAAATTCATTTTCTTCCAAATTATTTTTCAAACCATATAAGGTTGATTTAAGACAACCTTGGGTATCAATATTTAACACCAAATAAACCCATGCATGCGTAGGCACGATATCTCCAATCTCATGAATAAATTTCATTTCAAATGCTTCTGATTGAAAAATTCCCTGCACAGAAAGGCCATCTTTTACCCATTGGTTGGTAACATATTTCAGGTTTTCCTTGGTTAAAATTTCAAGGTGCTGAACGCGGCAAATCAGTCCATCCGACGAAATCCCCAGCAAACCAAACACCTTGTTTTTCTCCGTATGACAAGCAACATGCCAGATTTTTTGAATCGCTTGACGGGTAATTGATAGTGAATGAGGAAGCTTTTGCATGCTCCGAACCATAAATATGCTTGAGGTCGGGTCAAATCAAAGCCTACCGCAACATGTTGAAACTTGACACATCCCTCGCCCCCCACAGCATTCACCCGCTTTTTAAAGGGAGGTACTTCATGAGTAAACAATGCATCGAGTCCACTAAAGAAATCGTTTCATGCTCCGATCATGGTGGACATCCACTGGTTTATATCAACATCAAAAAAGGTGATAAAGCTTGTCAATATTGCGGACAACGCTTTACATTCATCGCTGAAAAACCTGATTCTCAAACAAGCGACTGACGCACCACTTCGAACAAAGCAACACCCGTTGCCACCGATACATTCAAAGATTCAACATTTCCAGGCATGGGTATGCGTATCAATTGGTCACATGATTCACGCACCAATCGGCGCATACCTGCGCCTTCTGCACCCATCACCAAGGCATTTTTACCGCTAAATTTAATCTGATAGAGGTCATTATCCGCTTCACCTGCCAAACCTGATAGCCAAAAACCAGCTTCTTTTAAATCTTCCATCGTACGTACCAAATTGGTGACACGTATGACAGGCAATCGCGATAATGCGCCACACGCACTTTTTGCCACCACAGGAGAGTCCAAATTGGCAGCATGATCTTTGGGAATAATCAAAGCCAAACAACCAGCAGCTTCTGCTGTGCGAATGCAAGCTCCCAGATTATGTGGATCGGTGACTTGATCCAGCAATAAAACAGAACCTATCTCCTGTTCTGTCACTTTTTTTAACCATGATTTAAAATCCACCAAACCTTTGGGTTGAACACGTGCCACGACACCTTGATGCGGTACATTCTCTGATAAACGCTCCAGCGCTTCCCGTGGTACAAATGTCACTCGAATCCGTTGTTTCTTCGCCAAATGCACAAGTTCATTCAAACGTGGATGTGTTTTCCCTTTTAAAATTAACAACTCATCCAGTGCTTCTCCTGAATCCAGTGCGTGTTTTACTGTATGAATACCTGCTAATACTGCCATTTTTTTCACCTCTACCTATATTGGTGCATCTTAATCATATATTTCATAAACATCTTTTAATCTAAGTTTCATCACAAGCTCAGGAGGTCGCCTTAAAGTTTGCAACGTCTGGTGCCGCCCTCCCCCTCCCTCCTTAGGTACCAGACAAACCTTCTAAAAGGCTTCGCTTATGCGGAGCCTTTTTTAATGAACCTGAATAAACATGGTGCCATCACTTGCTACATAAATATCTTTTAATCTACTCATCACTAAAACATCAGAAAAGATCATTATTGTTTCCCACGTCTGGTGCCGCCCTCCTCCCCTCCCTCCTATAGGTGCCAGGCAAACCTTCTAAAAGGCTTCGCTCATGCGGAGCCTTTTTTCATGCCTCCCGAGCAAACATTTTTTAACCTAGTCATCACTAAAACATCAGAAAAGATCATTATTGTTTCCCACGTCTGGTGTCGCCCTCCTCCCCTCTCCCTCCTTTTAGGTGCCAGACAAGCTTACGAAAAGGCTTCGCCTATGCGGAGCCTTTTTTGATGATTGCATGCAAAAGTTATCGTTGTTTTACATCCAAGTAATCACGCAAAGCATCGCCCAGTAAGTTGGCTGCCATCACCAGTAAAAACAATATCAAACCAGGAAAAATCACCAAACTGGGTTGCACCAACATCAACGATGTGCCTTCACGAATCATCGTACCCAATGATGCATTCGGCGGTTGCACACCGATTCCCAAAAAAGATAAACCTGCCTCACCAATCATCACAGCCGCCAAGCCAAAGCTTGCTTCTACCAACAGGGGCGCTGCAATATTTGGCAACAAATGCCTTGTCATGATATAAAATAAGCCCATGCCATTGGCGCGAGCCGCCTCAACAAAAGGCGATGATTTTAATGATAAGACTTGCACACGACTCAAGCGTGCAAACCCAACCCAACCCACCACCACCAATGCCAAAATAAGATTATCGACACCTGGACCAAGCATGGCAGCCAATGCAATCGCCAATAAAATACCAGGAAAGGCCAGCACCACATCCGCGATACGCATCAAACAAATATCCACCCAACCGCCATACCAGGCCGACAACATGCCAAATGCGATACCAAAACAGGCACCCAAAACCACGACAACCACACCCACAAACAACGATAATTGCAGTCCTTCCGCCAAGCGTGATAACACATCACGCCCCAAAGCATCGCAACCCAAGAGATGGGATTCACTCATACCTGAAAGCACGGCATCTAAATTCACACGATGCCCATCCAACCCCACCCATGCACTCAAGAGCAACACAGCCAAGGGCAAAGAAAGGCAAACCCACAGCAAAAATATCACACGTTTAGACATGACGCTGCCTTGCATCCAACAGTAAGCCTAACACGTCTGCCAAAAGATTTGCCAGCACATAAAACAACGCAATCAATAACACGCAACCTTGCACCAATGGGTAATCGCGACGTTGAATGGCTTCAATGGTCAACATGCCCAACCCTGGCCAGTCGAACACGGTTTCTGTAATCACTGCGCCCCCCAACACTGCCCCCAGTTGCAGGGCAAACATGGTCATTACGGGTACTGCGGCGATGCGTGCAGCATGTCGCCACCAAATCCACTTTTCAGCGATACCAAAGGCACGCGCTGTCCGAATCGCATCCATACCCATGGCCTCCAACCAACTCGAACGTGCCATGCGAGATAACATGGCTGCCAAGGCTGTACCCAGTGTTACGGCGGGTAACACAAGGCTAGCCGCTTGTTCCATACCTGATACGGGCAACCAAGCCAATTCAATGGAAAACAACAACATCAACATCGGTCCCAACCAAAAATTAGGAATCGACACACCCAATAATGAGAAGGTCATGGATGCAGTATCTTGAAATTTTCCTGCATAACGCGCCGCCCAATAACCCAAAGGCAGGGCTAGAACGACTGCTAACAACAAACTCACCGCTGCCAATTCTGCCGTGGCAGGTAAACGTTCCATCATTCGCAACCACACATCCCTGTGGTCAATGATACTTTGCCCCCAATTGCCCGAAAATAAGCCTTGCAAATACAATCCATATTGTTGCATCAATGGCATATCCAAATGTAAGGCATGGCGCATGGCTTCTCGATCGGCTGCCATCGCTGTTTCACCCAAAAGCGCATCCACAGGGTCTCCAGGCACCAAATGCAAAAGAAAAAACACCAAGGTGACCACACCCAAAAGTGTCGGAATAGCTTGTAAGATACGCAAAACGATGGCTTGTCCTAAATTCATAAGGCGAAAGCTATCGCCTCTTTCCGACATTGGGCAATTTCCTGCAACACATCATCATCGCCCTCTTCTTTTTCCAAGCAACCTAAATGCTTCAGTAAGCTGGATGGTTCGGCGATAAGCTGTGATATTGCCCATATTGCATGCACACGAATCAAGACTTCTTCTGCTTTCGTTGCCACCAACAGTTGGGGTAAAAAATCCGAAACACAAGAATTACCCATGGCCACACATACATTGCGCAACATCGCCACACGCCCTGTACGTTTCACGGGTGATTTTCGGAAATGTTGACGAAATCCTTGCTCATCTAAAGCCAAAATCTTGGATAGCATGGGCAGTATATGCGCTTGATTCACCATCAATATATCATCCACAGGGGTGATTTTACGGTTCCATGGGCAGACCATCTGACAATCATCACAACCATAAATATGATGACCCATTTTTGAGCGTAAAGCACGTGGGATCACACCTTTATATTCAATGGTTAAATAAGAAATACACAGGTTTGCATCCACCACATAAGGGGCAATGATTGCGTTTGTGGGACACACATCCAAACAAGCGGTGCAACTGCCACAATGCTGGCTGGCCGCTTGATCGGCTTCAATATATGCCGTGGTAAAAATTTCACCCAACATCAAATAAGAGCCATATTCTCGATGAATCGTTAAACTGTGTTTGCCTTGCCAGCCCAAGCCTGACGATGCTGCAAGCGCGTGTTCCAACACGGGAGCGGTATCCACATACACACGCTGCCCATGCTTGCCTAAGCATTCATCCAAATCATGTGCCAAGGCCTTGAGTCGCTTTTTCATCACATCATGGTAATCCAAACCATAAGCATACGATGCCACAACCCCCTGTTCTTTGGACTGTTGCGCCATTTTCAAATCATAAGGAGGTGGGATATGGCGCATGGCAAGACAAATCACCGTCTGTACATCATCCAACATACGTTTCGGATTCTTTCGCCGCTCAAGCCGTGTTGCTTCAGCCATCCATGTCATATTTGCTTGATAATCATTCGCCAACCAGTGGCTTAAAGCATCTTTATCTTGGGCTTTAATCATCGGGCGTGAAAAATGACAGGCATCAAAACCATGTTTTTTTGCCAGTTTACGAACCAAAGAAGAAGTCAAAAAGCACTCTTATGAGGTTTGCAACATTGCTTGAATTTACGACCACTACCACAGAAGCACACAGCATTGCGCCCTATGGTTTCGACCGTGCAATCACCATCCACATAACGCCAATGCTCATCTTCATACACAAAGTGGCTACATTCTTTCAACATCATACCTTTTGAGCCTGTATAAAACGCTGCTTCAAAACTCACTGTATCAAAGGTTGAAGAAAGAATGTGTAAGCCCAGCCATTGTGATGCACCCAGTTGAAAATCAGCGGGACGTGTACTTTCATGCCATGTGTTTAATAAATAAGCGGCATCTTGCATCACAAAAGCACTGTAACGAGAACGCATCAACATTTCTGCGCTACTAGCACAATCATTTTCAATGATGGGTTGGCAGCAATCAGCATAAGATTGTTGTAAACCACATGGACAAAACTCGCTTAGAGAGTGTGAATCAATAAAGGTCATATTCGGGCACTCTATGCAGAACTAAAAAAATGCAAAAAAAAGATACCTCAACATCAGGGCAATGATAACATTCGTTGCCTATCATCTAAAATAACTATATCCACCATATTTGACATGCCTTTGTCATCTACATTTGTTATTCTTCGAACTTACATAAAATATATCCGAGGTTATCCATTGCCACATTCCATCCCACTTGATTCACCCGAATTATATATCAATCGAGATTTAAGCATGCTTGAATTTAATCGACGTGTATTTGAAATGGCATGTGACCCAAGCTTACCTTTATTAGAACGCTTGCGTTTTTTGTGTATTTGCACATCCAATATGGATGAATATTTTGAAGTCCGCGTGGCGATTCAAAAACAACGGTTAGCCCTTGGCTCAATGAACACAGGTGCTGATGGCATCTCTCCCAGTGAGGTTCTGCAGCAAATCCATCAACGTGTGAGCCATTTAATCGAGCAACAATACAAACTTTTGAATGATGATTTATTGCCCAATATGCGCGATGAAGGCATTTGTTTTTTACATCGCCATGAGTGGACTGAAGAACAACAACAATGGATTCACAATTTTTTCAAGCGTGAACTCTTGCCTGTCCTCACTCCCATCGGCCTTGATCCAGCGCATCCCTTCCCGCGCTTATTGAATAAAATCCTTAATTTCATTGTGGAACTGGATGGCAAGGATGCCTTTGGACGTGAATCTAGCCATGCTATTGTCCAAGCTCCACGCTCACTTTCGCGTATCGTTCGATTACCTGATGATATTGCAACATCCAAAGATTGTTATGTTTTCCTATCTTCTATTATTCATGCCCATGTTGGCGATTTATTTCCAGGCATGAAAACAATGGCATGTCATCAATTTCGTATTACGCGGAACAGTGAAATGGATGTGGATGAAGAACTGGGTGATTTAAAGAAAGCCATCAGTGGTGAATTACTTGAGCGGCGATTTGCCGAAGTCGTGCGTTTGGAAGTATCCACCCGCTGCCCACAAGAATTATCCGATTTTTTACTGCAGCAATTTCAATTACAAACCCATGATTTATACCGTGTGGATGGTCCTGTTAATCTTTATCGTCTGTCACCGATATGCGATCAATTGGAACGCCCTGATTTAAAATTTCCAAATTATGAAGCAGGCACAGCTCAGCCTTTTCAAAATGATTATAGTCATATTTTTGAGATGATTCAAGAACGCGATATTTTATTGCACCACCCTTATCAGGGCTTTCAACCTGTGATTGAAATGCTAAAACAGGCAGCCAATGATCCCCATGTTTTAGCTATCAAACAAACATTGTACCGCGTGGTTCCCAATTCACCCATTGTGGATGCTTTGGTTAAAGCTGCACGCCACAGCAAAGAAGTTGTGGCTGTGATTGAGTTACGCGCACGCTTCAATGAAGAGGATAATATTGCCTTAGCCAACCGCCTTTCTGATGCAGGTGTACAAGTGGTTTATGGTGTTGTTGGCTATAAGACGCATTGTAAAATGATGTTGGTGGTTCGGCGTGAAGGTCGCAAACTTCGTCGTTACGTTCATTTGGGTACAGGTAATTATCACACCATCACCTCTCGCTTTTATACTGATTTTGGCATGCTAAGTTGCCGCCCTGATTTAACCGATGATGTCCACCGTGTCTTTCAACAACTGACGGGCATGGGTAAAGTATCCAAACTCAAAACCATGTTGCAATCACCCTTTTCTTTGCATAGCGGCTTGATTGAACGCATCAATTTTGAGGCTGCCAATGCCAAAGCGGGTGGGAAAGGTCTCATCATTGCTAAATGTAATGGATTGGAAGAACCCAGTATTATTCAAGCTTTATATCGCGCTTCACAAGCAGGTGTCAAAATTCAATTGATTATACGCGGTATTTGCTGTTTACGCCCTGGTATCCCTGGTATTTCAGACAATATTAGTGTGCGCTCTGTCTTGGGGCGTTTTTTAGAACACACCCGTATTTTTCATTTTTACAATGGCGGTGAGCCTGAAACTTTATGTGCCAGTGCCGATTGGATGGGGCGCAACTTACTTCGTCGCGTTGAAACTTGTTTTCCTATCACCGATAAAGCCTTAGCGCGCGAAGCTCTCAAGCTTGGTTTACGTCCTTACCTGCGTGATAACACAGGTGCTTGGAATTTAAGACGAGATGGAAAATATTATCGTATTCATGCCAAAAGTAAGCCATACAACGCCCAAACAATCTTGATGCAGCACTATGGTAAACTCGCCAAGGAAGTGAAACCTCAGAAAAATGAGGCGTAGCCATGCCCAAACACCAAACCATCCAAATATCCTCTGCTCATGGTCAATCCATATCTTTACAACTTGAGATATCCCAAGCTATCACTTTAGACATGTACGCCACGGATGTGTTGGAAAAATTTGCCAAGCAAGAAGATATTGTCGCATTGCCTGTGGTGAACACAAAACAAAAAGCTGTAGGTTTGGTGACACGTCGTAAGGTATTGGCAGTATTTTCACACACCTTTTCACGCGAGTTAAATCGCAATAAAAAGGTCGATATTATCATGGAAAGTAAGCCGCTTATTTTTGATAATCACAGCGATTTAGAATCGGTCAGTCAAGCTGTAACGCAGCGCAAGACTGCCCATGCCTTTGATCCTGTCATTTTCACCAAAAATGGGAAATATATGGGTATATTATCCATTATCACCTTACTCAAAACGATGACACAAGTGCATGTAAAAAATGCTTTGGATTGCAATCCTCTTTCCCAACTTCCAGGTAACAATTGTATTAATCATGAAATAGATCAACGTTTACAAGATAAAGAAGCCTTCATTCTTATTTATGCTGATTTGGATTCATTCAAGGCATACAATGATCATTATGGTTATGAACGTGGCGATCATATTATTCAATGGGTTGCCAAGCTTTTCAAACAACACATCCAACAAGATGACTTTGTTGGACATGTCGGTGGCGATGATTTTGTCATCATCCTAAAAGGTGATACTTGGCAAACATACATTGACAAATTCCTCCATGATTTCACCCAAGGTATACCCAACCTATATAAGAAAAAAGATCGTAAATTGGGTTATATCCTTGGTGAAAATAGGCAAGGTCAAACGACTAAATTCCCATTCATTAGTCTATCCTTGGCCGTCATTCCATGTCCAAAAAATGCCTACCCATCGCATGTCTGTGTTGCCGAAGTTGCCAGCGAAATTAAACATCTCGCCAAACAACAAGAAGGGAATAGTGTTGTCGTCAATCGCCGTCAACAACAGATTAGGAGATCTTGACATCCTCCCCAGCCTAAAGGTCACAGGCATCTACACAAATATTTAAGTCTAATTCCTATTGAAATTTCAGGGGGGTATTATAATCCTACCCAGTATCAAAAACTCGAATGCTCATACGCTTGCCTTGCAAAAAATAACCTATGTCTACTGAAGATCCACGTTATTTTTCACTCCATCAAACACGTGATGAGTTTTTATATTACTCTCTACTGGTCAATGTCCTTACATTAAGTTTTTTCCTTGCTTTCGATATTTATCAGCATATTTACATTGGTGCAGTGACTGATGCCATTGCTTTATTTGCCGTCACCATCAGTTTTTTTTCTTTGAAAAGAGGTGGTCTTAAAACATGGCATGTTCACCTCGCACTTTTTGGTGGTGTTGCTATTTGCTCACCCTTACTTATCACTGAAAGCTTTGAAAATACCGGAATTTACTGGATTCCCTGTATCCCTATTCTTCTTTTTATTTTGGGTGGTACGCGCATTGGTGTTTTTTGGCTTATGATTTATTCAGTACTTATGCTATTGAGTATCATCGCTGCACATTTAGGCTATGTTACATTGTTTTATAACCTTGGTGAAATTTCCTTTATCATGTTAGCCACCTTCTTTATGGGTATTATTTCCTATATTTTTGTACGTTATCTGGAACAAACAGAACAAATTATTATTTCTCAACAGAAACAAGTAGAAACGGCTTTAACACAGGCTCAGCATGCGAGTCAGGCCAAAAGTCACTTTTTATCCACCATGAGCCATGATTTACGTACGCCACTACATGGTATTATTGGTATGCAAGATCTTTTAAGCCAAGATTCTCAAAACTGGACAACCGAACAACGTGAGTCATTGCAATTGGCATTGCATTCATCCCATATACTCAAAGATTTACTCAATGACGTGTTGGATTTAGCAAAAATAGAATCAGGGAAAATGATGGTTGAACAAAAAAAAGTAGGGACTTTACCCTTATTGCGTGAAGCCATCTTACCCTTTATTTTTCAAGCTCAACAAAAAGGCATTGAACTCCGTTTACGCATGCAGCATGTGCCTAGAAACATCATGTCAGATCAAAAAATCTTGCGTCAAATACTTCTCAATCTCTTGAGTAATGCTGTGAAGTTTACTGAATCTGGATATATTAATGTCCATGTATCCTTGCAGTCAAATCAACTGCTCTTTGCCATTAAGGATACAGGCATTGGCATTGAAGAAGCAGAACAATCATCGATTTTTGAGCCTTTTCATCAATGTGACTTATCCAAAAAACAACGCCAAGGCACAGGTCTAGGCACCACAATTGTCAAACAATGCGTTGAACTTCTTGGCGGTAAGATTGCACTCATCAGTCAGATTGGACAAGGAAGTTGCTTTTCCTTCACATTACCTTGCCTATCATCTTCGCAAGACATCCACGAATTATCTTGGGGCATGCAAGAGCTTATGCCACCGAAGCACTATCTATCCAAACAGGGGCACGCGCCAAACGATATTGAGAAAACATTATCTATCTTATTGGTGGAAGATGATCGCATTGCCCAACGCATTGCTAGCAAAAGCATTCAACGCTCTGGCATGCATGTGGATGTTGCATCCAATGGTTTAGAAGCCTTAGAACTTCTTGAAAAACGTTGCTATGATGCCATGCTCACTGATTTACATATGCCAAAAATGGATGGTATGGCATTAACTCGCGCTATCCGTCAAAACAATCTATCCATGCCTATCATTGGCTTGAGTGCACACGCGCTATCATCGCTGATTGATGAAGCCAAAGAAGCAGGCATGAATGCTTTTTTATCCAAACCTGTATCACCAGAAGATATTGTAAATTGTATTCAAAATCAGGCGGTTAAAACCACTTCATTCACCCATACATCATCCACTTCAAATTGAATGGCATCGTCACCTTTCCAATCATCAGGTTTCAACTGCCCCACCACTGAAATCATCATTCCAAGCTGTAAATTGGCACTGAACACACTGCCACCCAATACAATGGCTGATAGATAATATTGTCCATCACTTAAGGTCAATTGCATCACACCACCTTTCAAATCTTTACGTTCCGACACATGCACATCCTGAATCAACCAAGAAATAGCAGGGTTGGCACGACCAATGGGTTCAAACTGTTGCACGCGATGCGCGAAACCAATATGCAGAGCCGATAAGCTTAATACACCATCAATCCATTGTTCTGTTTTTTTTCACCCAATAGATTTGTGGCTTGCTGCAACACCTTTATTTCAATGTTACGTCGGTGTTTATTCATTTCATCCAATTGATTCGCCAAAGCATTGGCTTCTTCCATATCGCTCGATAACAAGAAACGCATGGCTACATCACCATGTTGCATGCGCCCAGCAGCATTGATGCGTGGGGCAATATAAAAACCAATGGTTTCGACAGTGACTTTGCCACGCACTCTCGCCACCTTCATCAAAGCCGACATCCCCACACAAGGTGAATGGTTCAATTGTTGCAAACCATACGCCACCAAAATACGGTTCACGCCCACTAAATCCATCATATCTGCAACCGTTGCGACTGCCACACGATCCAATAATAGACGCAAATCATAGCCAGGAGGTTCTCCAAGTCGCCTCAAGCATTGCCACACTGCCATCAATAGAAAAAAAGCCACGCCAGTTCCACAAAGTTTACGCTCAGAAAAACCACAATCCTCACGCGCAGGATTGAGCAAGGCAAAAGCTTTGGGCAAATGTTTATCGGGTAAATGGTGGTCGGTGATAATCAAATTCAAGCCCAGTCGTTTGGCTTCTTCACAGGCTGCAAAACAGGTCGTACCCGTATCCACGCTAATCCCCAAACCCACACCAGATGCCACGGCTTCTTGCACAGGTTGGACACCAATGCCATGCCCGATGGGGGATGGATGAAGTCACCGTTGCCCCTGCTGCCAACAATGCCTCAAGCAAAATTGTCGTGCCTGATACACCATCACAATCAAAATCACCAAAAATATGAATTGATTCACCTGTTTGAATGGCAGTCACCACACGTTGCACTGCTTTTTCCATATCTTGCATCAACAAAGGATTGGGAAGTTGACTTAATTGGGGCGAAAAAACGCATCAGATTCTTGTAATTCACGCGCTTGCAATAAGCCTTGCCATGCTTGTAACGGGTGTTCGGCATAAAGCGGTTCGTGTCGCTCTTGCAATGGCTTACCACGAAGGGTCAATCCATCAGAAAGGACATTCATACTTTAAGAAATTTGTTTTGGAACAGGTAAATGAATCCCCGCAGAGTTTTTCATCAATAGGTGTTTTAACACCCCTGCATTGCCCATTGCTTTCATGCCCAAACCACGCAACAAAGGTAAACTGGGTATTTGACTGGTAAACAAACGATGAAATCCTTCCATCGAACCCATCACCGTCAACACATCAGGCATGCGTAACTTCATGTAGCGATTGAGTACTGATAATTCACCCCAATCTTCACCATATTTTTTGGCATCCACAATTTCTTGCGCCAACACCATCGCATCACGCAAACCAAGATTCACACCCAAGCCAGCCAAGGGATGAATACTATGCGCTGCATCGCCAATCAATGCCAAACGCGGGCGTACCAAGTGCATGGCAAGTTGTGCTTTTAAAGGAAAAGAAGCACGTTTCCCAACTTCTTCGATGCGCCCCAATACTGGACCAAAAGTCATATTTAAAGCTTCCTTAAAACCAATATCATCCAATGCCATCCATTGCTTAGCATCTTCATTGAATTGACTCCAAACAATCGAACATAAACCATCTTTCATGGGTAGCATCGCCAAAGGGCCTGAAGCCGTGAAGCGTTGAAAAGCCGTGCCATGATGCGGCATCAATGGACGAACATTCGCTACAATCGCTTTTTGTTCATAATCACGGGCATACACACCAATATCAGCCTCTTCACGCAACCATGATCGTGCGCCATCTGCACCCACCATCAAGGGTGTTGATAATTGGTGACCATCATCCAAGGTGATCTGTACTGCATCACTCAACCACTCAATATGCTCAATCATCGCTGGGCAAAGGTGTTGCACCGTATCACTGTGCAATAAACTACGTTGAAGTGCGGCTTGTAAGTGACTATTTTCCACCAAAAAACCTAAGGCATCTTCACCAATTTCTTCCGCATCAAAGCGAATACCACCTGCCTGTTGGTCATCCCAAATTTTCATACTGTGCATGGCTTGCGCATCCGCTTGTAAGTATTGCCAAGCTCCTAGCCCCTCTAAAATCTGTTGGTTTCCTAAGACAATCGCCGATACCCGACAATCCATAGCCAAGGATTCAAAAGGTTTACTTTCGCTACGTTCAATCACCACCACCTGCAAACCCGAATCTTTTAAGGCACTGGCACATGCCAAGCCCACCATGCCACCACCAACAATCACCACATCCACGTATTCTATGCCTTGATTCATCATACTTTCCCCACTTGGCTTAAGCCTGCTGCATGCTCCATCAACAAGGAGCGCAAAGGTGTGATACTTTGCATCCCATCCAACGCTTGACCCCGCAACCACTTAAACGGCGAAAAATTCGTTCCAAAACTTGCTAACATGGATTCTGTAAAACCTGCGACTGCCAACACATCCAAACGCCGTTGTTCCGCATAAGCTTGTAAAATAATATCAGCCCCCATATCAGCAGGCTGATGGCACAAGGCTTGACTCAATGCTGCAACATCTCTTAAACCCAAATTCAGCCCTTGGCCTGCGATTGGGTGCAAGGTATGTGCGGCATTGCCAATCAACACCATACGCGATCCTGTATAGGATTGAGCAATACGTAATTCTAAGGGGAAACATGCACGTTTGCTTACTTCCAGCATCCGCCCTGAACGCGGCAATACCGCTTCATCCACGGCACGTTGTAAACGCTTCAAAAACATACGTTCGGGCATATCCAACATGCGCATGGCTTCTTGGGGCGCTAACGCCCAAACAATCGAAAAACGACCATCGGCCAAGGGCAAACATGCCAAGGGCCCTGACTGACGAAAACATTCATAAGCCGTATCCGCATGCCCACGTTCACAGCGAATCGAAGCGACTAAACCAAAACGATTGTGATCCCAACCGTGGGTGGTAATGCCTGCCATACGTCGCATCTGTGAGTGCGTGCCATCGGCAGCAATCAATAATTTTGCATGAAGCTCTTGAGGCTGAGCTTGATATTGTATGGAAATATGCGCAGTATCATCATCACGATGCACTTGTGTCACGTTTGCAGGACAAAACATGGTGATTTTATCTTTTAAAGCAGCATAGGCTGCTGCCACCACATCCGACAATTCTACGACATAGCCCAAGGTATCCACGTTTTTTTCTGAGGCAAGCATGTGCATTTCACCATGATTGTTCGGCTCTCGAACATCAATAAAACGAATCGCTCCTACACCTTGTTTGGCAATATCATGCCACAACCCCAAACCTTCCAAATAGCAACGCGAACCATACGACAACGCCACCACCCGTTCAGGATTACTTGATGCCATACATGGCATATTTTGTTCAACCATCGCCACCCGATAACCCAAGTTCGCCAATTCAAGTGCTTGTATGCCACCCACAGCACCACCACCCACAATCACTGCATCAAATTCATGTAATATCTGTGTCATATCCCACCTTCATGTTGGCAATACTGTAATCCCTTACCATCTTGGCAAGCAACTTACACAAAAGATGCACTTGCATTATATCTTTAATCACGCCACTGTTTCAGCTTTCGCATATAACCTTAAGGAGCCATTCATTGCTCAAAATAAAAATTTTATGCTTGATAGCTTGCACTATTTTTATTGCAAGCACGGCACAAGCGACACCAGGAACGCATGCTCATTTTGCAGCTTTTTTCAACAATGGAAGTCATGCTGACTTTTCCTTCCCCGATACTGTTGTCGGTGATGCCATTGAACCCCTGATGCATGAAAAAGGTGCTGAAATGATGTTGTTTGCTCATTCTGTAGCCATTCAAGATGGCGATGTATTCAGTATCCAAAATGATATATTGCGTGAGGTGGGAGGTCGTTTTCAAGACTTTGGTTTAAACTGCCAAATTACTATCCATACGCAAAAAACTTGGGAAGTATCAGGTATGTGTGAAAAATTTCTTGAGGGAAAAGGCAAAAGCAATGAATCGATTATGCCAACATCCATATCCAAACCATTGATTTGGTATAAGATTTTTGAAGATAAAGAACATGGTATGGCCGGTTATTTCATGAAAGAGAAAGGGCAAGATTTCGAAAAATAATCCATAACTCGCAGGCTTTGGGCTTCAACCCAAAGCCTTTTTTTATGGCTGCATCGCTGGCACTTGATACTTCTGAAAACCTTTGGGGACATACCAAAATTCACTGTTGTAGCCAATGCCCGAAGGGGCTGGTTTGATGCCTTGAAAACGCTTATGCACCACGGGAAGTGAATACGGCGCATATAAAAACACCATCGGTACATCCTGATAAATTTCCTTTTGCATGATGTCATACCATTGTTTGCGTTTGCTTTCATCAAAAGTTTGCGTGGCTTTGATCAAAGCTTCATCCACTTTGGCATTGTTGTAACTTAAAAAATTAAACTGACGTTTACCTGTTTGAGAGGAATGCCAAATATTGTATTGATCGGGTTCGGGTGTCAGTGACCAACCCAAAATCACCGCATCAAAATCACGTTTGTTGATAAAGTTTTCAATAAATGCTGACCATTCAATCAAACGTACTTTCACTTGAATGCCAACTTGCTTTAATCGCTGTTGGATGATTGTCGCGGTGTCTGCACGTTGTTTATTACCATTATTGGTGATGATGGTGAATGATAAAGGTTGACCATTTTTATCCAAAATACCATCGCCATTGCTATCTTTCCAACCCGCTTGCGCCAACAATATTTTGGCTTTTTCAGGGTTAAATGCGCGTGGATGTAAGGATGTATTCACCCATGCTGTCCCTGGTTTATACGGTGAGGCAATCATCTCCCCTTGCCCCAGTAACACCCCATCAATCAATTCCTGACGGTCAATGGCATAGGCCATGGCTTCACGAACACGTTGATCGGCAAATAGCGGGCGTTTCAAATTAAAACCCAAATACGTATATACCGATTCAAGATAGTGATAACGCTGATAATTTATCTTTAAAAATGATTTTGTTTCAAATAAGCGTTTATATTGTGTTGGTGTTAAACCCATTTCATCAATATGCCCTGCACTTAACTCCAAAAATTGCGTGGCAGTATCTGGGATAATGCGCGTTAAATGTTCGGCAACCCATACTTTACCACCATAATAATGGGGGTTGGCTTTTAAGGTGATAGACTGTTGAGACTGCCAATCCTTCAAAATATAAGGCCCCATGGTAGCTTTCGGGTGACGTGCCAAGTCGGTTTTCATAATATCTTGGTGTTCAAAGATATGCTTGGGTAAAATCGAAAGACCTGCCCATGTCGAAAGCGCAGGTGAATAAACCATATCATAATGCACGATAAAAGTCTGGGCATCGGGTGTTTCAAAGCTTGTGACCTTAGCGTAATCCGATTTGTAGGCACTTTGCGTATGGTCATCTTGAATCAATGCCAGTGTAAATGCACAATCTTGGGAGGTAAAAGCAACACCATCTGTCCAAGATATATTAGGGCGCAAATGAAAAGTAATCGACAAGCCATCATCGGAGACTTGCCAAGATGCCGTGAGTTGATTGGCAATGTGTAAATTTTTATCAAATTTTAACAAGGATTGATACAACTGACCTGCAATGGTATGGCTGGATGAATCGCCAGCAAGCATGGGAATCAAGGTGCTGGCATCGCCAATGGATGCCGTGACCAAGCGATCACCATAGGCAGGACTCATATCGACGGTTTCGCTGTGTTGCGTTTGCAGATGAGATTCAGGTTCAGAGGAGCAGGCTGCCAAACCCAGCACCACACATAAAGCAATCAGCTTGAGCGAATGCGTGCAAGAATCCATAAGGTATCTCCTGGTCGTAAAATATGATGTTTTGATAATTGATTGGAACGTGAAATAGCATGGGTTGTCGTCCCAAATCGATGTGAAATTCTCCACAAAGAATCGCCTTTGCGTACTTTATAACGAATGCGCCGCCCTTTTGAAAGCAAAGGGTTTATACTCGCCGTTGCCCGTGCATAGCCATGTGCAGGCACTTTAATGCGCTGACCAATATGTAAAATTTTGGAAAGGTGTGGGTTCAAAGCCTTGATGTGTTTCGTAGTCGTGTGGTATGTACGAGCCAACCGCCATAAAGAATCACCCGAACGAATGCGTACATGAATATCATGCGGTTGCTGCTGTTCACTACCATAGTGTAATTGATCCAGCAATGTATTCGGCACATGAATACTCACCGCATGTTGGAAATACTGACTGTAATACAACTGTGGGTTAAGTCGAAACAAATCATGGTGTGATAATTTTAAACGCTTCTCCAAAATTCGAATATCAATCGGTGGTAATAATGTCACTTTCGTGGTTCTCATCTCTTGAGGAAATGCCACAACATGCAAATGCAACAAGGCTGTCACCCCCAAAATACGCATGACATAATTTCGCGTCTCTTTGGGCACGGGTAAATGCCGTATCCCATCCGATAGTTGCCATGGGGATTTTTTCAAATGCTTGGCTAAGCCATACGGTCCCATATTATAAGCTGCAAAAGCCAGCACCCAATTACCAAATCTTTTGCGTTGCTGCATCAAATATTGCGCTGCTGCGCGTGTGGATATTTCCACATGTCGCCGACCATCACCCGCTTGGGTATCACGTACCCCCAAGCCATAGGCCGTTTTGGGCATCAATTGCCATAAGCCCATCGCACCCGTGCGTGATAAAGCATAAGGCTGATACGCCGATTCCACAATCGGAATGACCTGTAAATCTCGGGGAGCGCCAGCATCCTCGAGACCTTTAAGAACCCGCTCGCGAACCCACGTAGAACGCTCTGCCAAAACATGCCAATGCCTCGAGAGTGAAGCTTTAACCTGTGCCTCTGCCCAAGCCAAATCATCACTGCGAACCCCTGAAAAAAACGGTGAACTCAAGTGATAAGCGGGTCTTGTAGTGATTTGAGTAGGTTCGAGAGCTAGCCTATCTACAGGCTCGAATAAAACATCTGAATCAGCCTCCAAAACATCACCTTTGGGCGACACACTTTGATCTGGCAACACAGATAAAGCCAAAGGGTGACTACAACCTTCCAAGAACAAACCCAATGCGATCATCATAATAATAAAGAAATATCGAAACATCGCGGCACAGTAACGATATTATACGCATAAATCACGAGCAGCCCATATCATTCTTGATTTTCGTGATATGGCTCAGTAAGGTGACGTGCTAATGAAGAACTTTCCAAGGCACCTATTCTTATGCTACTGAAACAACAACGACAGTTGATTGAAAGTGGCGTTGCCACCCAAGAGCAAATTAAAGATGCTCTACAGCACCCTGACACCCAAAAGCACGGTCTTTTATATTCTCTCCTTGGTCTAGAAGGCATTGATAGCTCAGCCATTGTACAAACATTGGCGCGCATTTATAAAGTGCCCTTTTTGGATATCACCAACATACGCCCTAGCGATGAATTGATAGAGCGTTGCCCTGAAAAACTATGTTTGGATTACAATTTTATCCCCATTGATTTTCAAAATGGTGAGTTGGTGATTGCCACAGGCAACCCCATGAATTTCTCGGCATTGGATTCCTTGCAATTCAAATTGGGGGAGCGGGTCAAGACTATTTTTGCACGCCCCGATGCCATTCAGAAAAAAATACGTGATGTTTACCAAGGCAACGCAGCTTTTGACGATGCTATGTCAGGCTTGGATGATGATGCTAGCTTTGCCACGGAAGACGATCCTGAACACGATGATGACATTGATGCACTGAAAAAGGGTGCCGATGAATCGCCCATTATCAAGTTGGTCAATGGTATTATGGTACAAGCACTTAAACTGGGTGCATCAGATATTCATATTGAAGCAGGTGAACGTACCAGTATTGTACGTATGCGTGTGGACGGGCGTTTGAAAATTGCTTTGCAGTTTCCTGTTAAAGCCCATCCCATTGTTATTTCGCGCATAAAAATCACCTCCAAACTAGATATCTCCAACACACGCACGCCACAAGATGGTCGCACCCGCATCAAATTATGGGGTAAAGCCTATGATATGCGTGTATCTATTCTCCCTTCATTTTATGGTGAAAAAGCGGTGTTGCGTATTTTGGATAAAAGCGGTTTATCCTTGGATTTAGACATCCTTGGCTTTGAGAAACTGGCTGATCAACGTGTTCGTGAATCCATCACCAAGCCAACGGGTGCAGTGTTGGTGACAGGACCTACAGGTTCTGGAAAAACCACCACACTTTATTCCTTTTTGAACCATATCAATGAAGAAGAAAGCAACTTGATTACCGTTGAAGACCCCGTGGAATTTCAACTTAAAGGCATCAATCAAGTACAAGTGAATGCCAAGGCTGGTATGACATTTGGTGCAGCACTACGTTCTATTTTGCGACAAGATCCCGACATTGTCATGGTGGGTGAAATTCGTGATGAAGAAACCGCTGAAATTGCTTTGCATGCGGCGCAAACAGGACACATGGTATTATCCACACTGCATACCAATGATGCGCCTTCAACCATCACCCGCTTGATTGAAATGGGTATCAAGTCCACCATGCTTTCCTCCTCACTCAACCTCATTGTTGCACAACGTTTGGCACGTCGCCTATGCCCCAAGTGCAAGAGAAAAGCACGCCCCAATCCTGAATTTTGCGAGCGTTATGGTGTCCCTGAAGGTTTAGAGTTTTATGAAGCTGTTGGCTGCAAAGCCTGTATGAATATTGGTTATAAGGGTCGTCTTGGTATCCATGAAGTATTGTATGTGAATGACCGCATGCGTGAAATGATTTCACGCGAAGCACCCGATCAAGATTTGATGCAAGCGGCGCGTGAAGATGGTATGTTTTGCTTGTTTGAGGATGGCATCAACAAGGCTTTGTCTGGCATCACCAGTATTGAAGAAGTCATTCGCAATTCAAGCCCTCCAGAAGGCTTCCGCCTTGATCAACGTCTCGCTGACGATGGATCTCTTATGTCTGTAGGCGAGAGCATACGTCAAAAAGATAAGGCGCATAACCAAGAAAACTTATACACAGGCAAACAAACTGTATTGATTGTGGATGATTCCAAAAGCATTCGAAGCTTAGTGAAGTTTGTCTTACAATCAGAAGGTTACGATGTTTTGGATGCCGAAGATGGTCAGCAGGGGTGGGATACCTTGCAGCGGCTCAGCAGCAGCATCAGCCTTGTCTTGACCGATTTCGAAATGCCCAACATGAATGGTCCTGAACTGGTGAAAAAAATCCGCGAAAACGCCGCCTATGACCACATTCCCGTGGTCATGCTAACCTCAAGAAAAGATGAAGAGGATGAAGTTTTTGGCTTGGAATCAGGCGCAGATGACTATATCGGAAAACCCGTTGAGCCTATGAAATTACAAGCACGTGTTAGAAAAATTCTTTCTATGTATGCTCGAATCGCTTCGGCTATTCAACAAAGGATGTAAGTCATGTCTCCTCAAACCAGTATCCCCCCCAGTTCTCGACCCACAGAAAAGATTCATACTAATTTTAATCAAACTTACGTAGAAGTTATGCAGGTTCGTGTGGGTCAAGAAATTATTCTTATTCCCGTTTCTGATGTATCCGAAGTGGTTCATCGGCAACGCTTAACCCCTGTACCCATGGCGCCAGACCACTTATTGGGTGTTTGCAATATTCATGGTCAGGTAGTGTGTGTGATTGACCCTTGTCAGGTGATGGCTTTACCCTACAGTAAGCAAACATTTGATGATAGCGTGCGTTTCATTGTCCTTAGTCATCCCAAAATGCATCTTGCCTTGCGCACAGAAGAAATTTTATCACTTGAACCCATTCCAGAAGAAACTTTTCTACAGGCAACACAAGGTTCACAGGGATTTTTCTATCGGAGTTTAAACATCAAAAACCAAGACTACCGAATACTTCATACGGCAGCCTTGTTTAAATAAAGCAGACACACTTACTTGATTAAATAATATTTAATCGTCAATATGCAGCTAAATTTATCACCATTCGTATCATTCGAAGTCAGTTACACATTGAGGGGAATTATTATGACAGACGAGCAAAAACGTACTGTAATCAGTATCCGACAACTGGCGCGTCGGAACACGCTTATTTCTATTGCATTGTTTGCCGTTCTTATTGGCACCGTATTCTTTGCATTTAACCGAGCTTCTGAAGGCATCAATCAAATTTCCGCACTCAACAGCCAACAAACATCCCTAGAGAGTTTTCGTGCCTCCCTTCCCAATGTATTGTTGCCTTTGAATGACTTTACACTGACGGGTAACAAAGAAGATATTGGAAAAATCAAGCAGGCATCCAATGCGTTCCTAAAATTATACACTCAAGTATCTGCCATGCCTTCACTCCAAGTTGCTGATATTAAAAGGCTCAAAGAAGTCCATGATTTGATGCAAGAAGTGATCAAGATTTCACAGGACATCACCAGTGGAAAAATTCCTACTCAAATGGCAAGTAATGTCACCGTTGTCGCACAAAGCCTTGTATTTGTAGCCCAAGATAAGCTGAACAGTGTGGCAACCCAGCTTGCGACATCACTGTCCACCGAGCAAAGTGCCAAAGAAAATCAAATTCAACTGTACTCCATGATTAATGTGGGCATCATTATTTTCATTGTATTCGTCATGGCATTTTTCAACCGTAGCTTTGTCACCAATATTGCAGGTGCCATTGGTCAAATGTCCGAAGGTGTGAGTCATGCATCCTCAGAAATTCTTACCGCAGTCGATAGTCAGGCAACAGCATCATCAACACAGGCTCAATCCGTGGCAGGTGTAACCATGGAGTTGGAAGAGATGTCTGGTTCTGCCAAGAAAATCGCGACCACCGCTGCAAGCGTGGAACGGATTGCTGCCGCCACTGCTTTTTCTGCTGAAGAAGGTGCTGAAGCCGTGAATGAAACCATTGGTTATATGGAACGTATTCGTAAAGAAGTGGCACTCATTGCAGAAAAGGTGACCGACTCAGGGCGAAAATCCGAACAAATTTTAGAATCACTCGGTGCATTGCAAGAACTGGCCGATGAAACCCATCTTCTGGCACTCAACGCATCCATTGAATCGGCTGCTGCTGGAGAATTTGGTAAACGCTTCTCCGTTGTCGCAGGAGAAGTACGCCGTCTCTCTGAACGTGCGCGTCAATTCACCGAAGAAATTCAGATTGTGGTGGATGATGTAAATAAATCAACACGAGAATCCATTGAAGTCACCAAAAAAGGACTGGAGGAAGTGGATAAGGGTGTGAGTGTTGCCCAGAATGCTGGTCAATCCCTCAGCAAGATGAAATCCATGTCTGAAAAAACCAGTCAGGCAGTGCGCACCATTGCCCAAGCCACCAAACGCCAAGATGAGAGTTCCCAAGAGTTTGTGCTGACCATGCGTCAAATTTCTGATCTTCTACAAGATTCTGCTGCACAAATGGATAAATCACGTGATGCATCCTATCGACTGAATGATGTGGCAGATGATCTGCAGAAACTCATTTAGTCTCTTTCGATATTTTTTGTGTCAGGTTTTGACTTATCCAATTTTTTAGCCTCCTTCTTTGATGAGGCTCGTGAACGACTTAGTTCGATTAACCAAGCCTTGGTCAAATTTGAGGCGGGTGACTTAACAGAAGAAGGTATGGTCGCTTTGCGACGTGATGCCCATACCATCAAAGGCTCTGCTCTCATGTTGGGCGTCACTGATATTGGTGAGGCTGCTCATATTTTCGAAGATATGATGGAACAATTGATGAAGCATCCAAGCTGGCGAAAAGAACCAGCCATGATTCAATTTCTTTATGATATTCATGATGCTTTAGATGACCGTCTAAAAGATCCAGATGCTCAACAATTGATTGAGGCTGGACCTTTACAAGCCAGTCAACAGAAACTCATAGACCATATTGACAAACCTATGGCTGCCCCCATTTCAACACCTGACAACCTTGTTCCTTTACCGACAATTTCAAAGCCTACAGAAGAAGAAACCCCCCTCTTGATTGACTCATTGGATAGAGAAAATCAAGATGATGATATCACCACCATTGACATTGATATGATTGAAGACTTTCCAGATTTAGATGGCTGGCTTAGTGGCGATGAAATTTCCTTTGAAAGCATAGAGGAAGTCCCCGTATTGGATCTTGATGACCGTACATCAAACACTGATTTGATAGGCACTTCGGACTCAAAACCCATCGTCAATCTATCAGAAAAAGTACCCACTACTGAACTTATCGGGGCTGGTGAAGCAGAGGCTTGGAAAAAACAGCAACAAGCCAACCTTGCGACCGAGGCAGCACGTGTCTCCACCCTTGACTGCACTTCCGTTTCTCAAACTGTATCAGAAATCGAACCCAGAAAACATGAAACGGCAGTAGACATTGCAAATATAGAAGTGCTTGCAGGTACTGAAGTACGCCCCACTTTCACAGAAGCCCCCCGTCAAATCGCCCTTAAAGAAGCTAAGTTAGATTCGGATGCTTCTTCATTCCGTCCCAATATTGAACAAATGGAAATGAATAAAACGGCTCAACGTAAAAGTTCAGGGCGTTTTTTACGGGTTGATGCAGAGCGCTTGGAGAACCTATCCAACCAAGTCATTGAATTGAGTACCCAGCAAGCAAGAGATGAAGCTTTCGAAACCCAATTTATACGCCTATCCAAGGACTTTCGAACATTACAACGTGATTTTCAGCACTTTGAAAAATCAGCAGATGAATTGGATGCAAAAGCCAGCAAGCAACTGTTACAACAACTGAATATCGGTTTTGAACAACAAGCACGCCAACAACGACGTTTTATTGAAGACGTTCGTTTTTCTAACATTCGCAATGAATATATGATGCGCGATCTTCGTGATCAGGTGCTTGCACTCATGTTACGTCCTTTGGATAATATTTTTTCTACCTTTCCACGAGCCATTCGAGATGTCGCAATCCGCTTGAATAAACGTGTAAGTTTGGTGATTGGTGGCAAAACATTGGAAATGGACCAAGGCGTTACCGAGTCCTTGGTTGAACCGCTTGTTCACTTGCTAAACAATGCCGTAGCCCATGGCATTGAGTCACCCAAAGAACGCTTGGCAGCGGGTAAACCTGAAGAAGGGCAAGTTTCCATTATTGCACAACAAAATGGTAGTGAAATTCGTATTGAAATTATGGATGATGGACGTGGCTTAGATACTGAAATCATCAAAAAATCTGCCGTTTCTAAAGGCGTTACCACCCAAGTCGAAGCCGATCAAATGGATTCGGCTGAAATCCTTGAAATGATTTTTCGCCCAGGTTTCACCACAAGAGAGACGGTGGATGCCACTTCAGGACGTGGAATCGGCATGAATGTGGTGCAAGATACTGTGCGTCGTCTGACAGGCTCCATTCGTATTCAAAGTGAGGTTGGGAAGGGTACAAACTTTATTCTATCCATTCCTGTCAGTATTGCTGTTCAATTTGCCTTGATATTTCGCATGGGTGATATGCGTTTTGGTATGCTGACCCATATGGTAGAACAAGCCATTCCTTATCATACCACACAGGTCCAACGAAGCAGTGATGGCAAAGAATTTATTCTTTACGAACACTATCAAGTCCCTCTTGTGGATATGCGTCATGTCTTAGGCAACAGCGATGCCACGCCAGAAAAAAAGAAAGGGAACATTATTATTGCCGAACATATTGAAGGCTATGTTGGTATCGTCGTGGATGAACTGTTGGATGATATTGAAATTGTGGTGCGTGACCTCGATCCATACATCAAACGTTATAACCCTCAAGGTCTGATGGGCAACACCATTGCTTCCGATGGTTCCGTCATCATGCTTTTAGAACCCTATGGCATCAAGGAAATGGGACGCACTTCTCCCGATCAACATATCGAAATTCATGTCAAAGAAGATGATAAGCTTCATTTTAATATCTTATTGGTGGATGACTCACTGATTGCGCGTGAAGTTGAGAAAAGTATCTTTGAAAGTATCGGTTTTGAAGTCGATACTGCCATTGATGGTTTGGATGCTTTGGAAAAATTACAGGTCAAAACGTATGATATGGTTGTCACTGATTTGGAAATGCCTCGTTTGGATGGCTTTGGTTTGGTTCGTCGCATTCGTAACCAATCACGTTATGAAAATTTACCATTGATGATTATTTCAACACGTGAAAGTGTCGAAGATCGCATGCGTGCGCTTGAATCAGGCGCTGATACTTATATGGTAAAACAGCAACTAAAAGGTGACGAGATTCTTCAAACAGTGAAATCCTTGGTTGGCAAGGTTCCACTACAATAGTAGCAAGAATCCATTCCCACCGTAGCGAGGAAACTATTGGTTTCCAAAAAAGAACTTGCATTCATGTTGCATCATGATTGTAACTGCCAAATGCGCTTACCTTGAAACATCGTAGATTTCCATTTTGAAGCATGACCTATCACACGGTCGGCTGCTCCAGTCAATAAATAAGCATGTGGCTTCATGGTTTTAGCCAAGCGATCAATCACATTTTTTCGTTCTTCAGGTGAAAAATAAATCAAAACATTCCGACAAAAAACAATATCAAATGGTCCATAACTACGAGCTCGCATCACCACAGCATCATCCACTAAATTTGCCTCTTGAAAAGTCATCATACGCTTTAAATCTTGGCGTACCTGCCATGTTTCTCCTTGTTTAGAGAAAAATCGTGACAATTGTTTTTCACCCAAACCACGCTTGACTTCAATTTGAGAATAAATGCCTGATTGACCATAGTTCACAGCTTGCTCGGATAAATCTGTTGCCAAAATTTTCACCCGTTGTGTTGCATTGGGTAATGCTTCAGCCGCCGTCATGGCAATGGAGTAAGGTTCTTGCCCACGCGATGATGCCGCCGACCATATTTTTACAGGCGAATGCATCCCTCCCGTATCATTCAAAGCAGGGAAAATAATCTTTTTCAATGCTTCAAAAGGATACTTATCACGGAAAAACAAGGTTTCATTGGTCGTCATTTCATCAATCAGGGCTTTTGCAATATCACCTGTTTCTTGACGTTTAATCCGCATCACCAAGGTGTTAATATCTGCAATATCAAACTTGCGCAGCAATACCTGCACTCGTGATCGTATCAAGTAAGCCTTATCATCTGCCAACATCAAACCACTGCGCCGCAACAAAAAATCTTGTAAATAAGTAAATAAATCCGAACGTATTGTCATACCCTAGCCTCCACTCGCTTGTACAATGCCCATTGCAATCTCATTGAGCGGTAGCACCTCATGTGCTGCACCGCATTTCACCGTTTCACCTGGCATACCCCATACCACACTACTTTGTTCATCTTGGGCAATCACATAAGCCTGCTTATCTCGCATGGCTTTGGCTCCCGCAGCGCCATCTGCTCCCATGCCTGTCAACACCACTGCCACACAACGTGTTCTTGGCAATAGTTTCACCAATGAATAAAAGGTGACATCCACGGCCGGTTTACAATGATGCACCTTCTCACCATCCACCAGTTTCACACATAATTTTGCACCCATGCGTTCAATTTCCATATGCACATCACCTGGTGCCACATAAATACAACCACCTTCCAACACCATACCATCTTCTGCCAACTTCGCTTGTAACTTGGTTTCTCGATCCAAGCGATCCGCCAAAGACTGTAAAAACAACTTCGGCATATGCTGCGTCACCGTAATCGGCAAAGAGAAATTAGCTGGCAACATACTCAATACTTTATGCAAGGCTTCTGGTCCACCTGTACTGGAACCCATTGCAACCAAATCTGCTTTTTTTGCCATACTCATACGTTTGGATTTTCGTTGCACCATCGACTGCGCAGAAACGCGCGAAAAGGTATCAACTTTATCACAACCTCTGACGCGACTCACACTGCGTGCACGTGGCAAGGTTTCTTTCAACATTTTTAATAAAACAGCCGTGGGATCACGCTCGGATGCTTTGGGCTTCAAAACAAAATCAAACGCACCGACTTGCAAAGCTTTCAGCGTTTTTTCGGCATCTGTTTCTGACTCACTGCTAATCACAAGCACACAGATATCAGGTGCTTCATGTTGTAAACATTCAATCACTTCAATGCCATGAAAATGTGGCATTTCCATATCCATGGTCACCACATCAGGTTGCAGTTGTTTGATTTTATTCAGCGCATCCCGCCCATCTTTGGCGATACCCACGACTTCAACATGCTTTAATTGTGCCACACAAGCACGAAAAAATGTTCGAAAGACCACTGAATCATCGACAATTAATAGACGAATTTTTTTTCCTCGTAGGTGATTCATAAGCCTGACCTATGATATATCGAAAACATTAATGTACCACGGCGGAATCAGGTACTTGCGCCTCCAAACTAGGAATCGTCAAAGCAATAAAACGATCCACATTCATCAACACCAACACGCGATCATCTTGCTTTAACACCCCTTCACTCACCTGCCGCCAAATAGATGCCAGCGAACTCGGTGTCGGTTCATAGTAATCTCGATCCATCAACATCACTTCACCCACATCATCCACAGCCAAGCCAAAATCTTCACCTGAACTACCTTCAATAATGGCCACATGAAACGAGGCACCAGCTTCACGTTCAGGCAAGCCCACAACTTTACGCACGTCCAATTCAGTCAGTACCCGACCTCGCAAGTTAATCAAGCCCATCACGGCACTGGGAGCCAATGGCATCACCGTTCTCCTATGCCCAGTCACCACCTCACGGACTTGCTTCACATGTAAACCTATCCATTGATCTCCCACACGGCAGGTCAACAATTCCAAATCTGAACGCGCAAGTTTATTGCTCACATGAACCAAAGCATTCATATCAATCTCCTTGTGTCACAGTGCTAGAAATCAATTCACCTTCCACACTGAATGGCTTCTTATTTTGTATATCATCCATGATAAGCTTCAAACCTTCGGTCAATGTTTGCCGATCAAATTTAATCATCACATCACGAAACTTTTTCTGGGATTCAACAGGTATTTCATCAATGGGTGTTGCCGTTAACGCCACCACAGGCACAGCCGACAACTCTGGACGATCTTTCACCCAATCCAACAAGCCATAACCATCCATATTCGGCATTTCTAAATCGGTGAGAATCAAGTCGGGGATTTTATCTTCCAAAATCGCGCAAGCTTCTAAACCATCTTTCGCCACCCAAGTCTCATAACCCAATGTATCCAAGACAGGTATAACCAAGTTTCTAAAAAAAGTAGCATCTTCAACGAATAAAATAGTCGGTACTGCAAACTCTTCAGTGGATGCCACACTCTTATTGCGTGAAAACCAATTGGGATCCACTTGTTTTACCACTTCAAATACATCCACCACTTCAGTGGCAAGATCTTCAATCACCGACGTGCCTAAAAACAAAGGATTGTCTGATGTCATTTTTATATCCAAAGGTATTTCTAAAATATCCACGACTTCTTCCACTTGCAGACACAAGCATTTATAACCATCAGATAAAATAAGACCATAGACACTATCATCGGGGGAAATATCTCGATGCCCACCAATCAAAGCACTCCAACGCAGTACAGCAATCACATCATCACGGTATTGAAGTACTTCAGAACTTCCAGAATGTTCAATTTTCTTTTCAGGAAAGCATTCCAAGCGTTCGATCAATGCCATGGGAATCGCAAAACGTTGCCCACCCTCAGCAAATACCAAGGTGTGCTGTAGCTCGTGCATAGAGACTTCTTTTTCCTCTTCCAAATGTTGAATAGCCTCAGCTTCTTGTGATAATTTCATCAAAGATGCCAATTCATTGCAGTCAAAAATAGGAATCACCACACCATCACCCAAAATACTACACCCACCATAAAAACGTGTTTGTTGGAAATGGATACCCAAAGGTTTGACCACAATTTCTTCAGCACCAAAAATTTCATCCACCAACACGCCATAGGTGCGATCACCAATATCCACCACCACAATCGAGCCTTCATTGTCCACATTCTGTTTAAATTCCAACACTTCCTTCAAACGCATCACGGGCAAGAGTTTACCCCGCAAACGATAAAATGGTTGCCCACCAATCAAACGCCATTCACTGGAATCAGCAGGTGCATTCAATAGTTCGCGTACACTCATTTGAGGAATGGCAAAACGATGACCATCACAGCCTATAATCATGGCTGAAATAATCGCCAAGGTCAGTGGAATACGAATGCGTAACGTTGTACCCACGCCGCGTTCACTGCTGATATCCACTGAACCACCCACTTTTTCAATCTCTGTGCGCACCACATCCATGCCAACACCACGTCCAGATAAATTACTCACTTGTTCCGCTGTGGATAAACCCGCATGAAAAATCAACTGCAAGACAGCTTTATCACTGATAATCGCAGCTTGATCTTCTGTCAGAACCCCCATCGACACCGCTTTACTTTTCACACGCGAGGCATCAATACCAGCCCCATCATCTTCAATCAAAATGACAATAAATCCTGATTCTTGCGAAGCCGATAGTTTCAATGTGCCTTCAACTGGTTTTGAAGCATTCCGCCTTTCATCAGGCATTTCAATGCCGTGGTCACAACTGTTTCGAATAATATGCGTCAAAGGATCTTTCAGCGCATTGAGAATAGTGCGATCTAGCTCTGTTTCTTCGCCTTCCATAATGACAGTAATTTTCTTATCCAATTGCTTGCCCATATCTCGAACAATACGCGGAATACTGCTCCAGACACTTTGAATGGGTTGCATACGGGTGCGCAATAGCTGTGCCTGCAATTGTTCGGTGATATGATCCACATCCCGACTCACACGCACATATGCCATATTGCCAGAGCTCATCATCATCTGCATCAAACGATTCCGCGTCAGCACCAATTCACCCACTTGGTTCATCAAACTATCCAACAGTTCAATATCAACACGAATACTGCCGGCACTTTTCGAACGTTGTTGCTTGCTACCAGTTTTAGGCACGGCTTTCACCGGTGTATTTGTCGCTTTGGGCGTTTGAGATTTTGCGGCAGATTTGTCAGCAGTTTGGGGCGAAGCTGATACCAATTTTCCCTTCTTACTTGGGGGCTTACAGTCCTCTTCCCCTATATTTTTAGGATGATCTTCAACATTGTTTTTTGATTCAGACTTCGCCACATGCTTGACGACCATGGGTGCTGCTTTTAATGTTTTTTTAGCCACCCCTAAAATCTTCAAAGCATCCGCAGGGGTTAAACCATCCGTCTCTCGCAAACGGGCAAAACCAGCATCTATCATATCTTGCGCTGTGAACAATTTCGCACCCTTTAAGGTCGTCAACACCAGCGGATCAAACTCACCCAACCAATCAAGGTTTTGCACTGCTTCCTCAAGCTCTTCTGAAGCCTTGTGTTTAGCCGATGTTGAAAAATCTTCCACCATACGTTCTGCGATATGCAAACGTTCAATCAAATCACTGTGATCCAAATCTGGCTCAGCACCTTCAGCTTCCAAACCTTCCAACAAGGCTTTGATACCATCGGTACACTCAAGTAGTAAAGACACCACTTCATCATTGACCAAATATTTTGTAGCACGGATTTTCCCCAATAGGTTTTCACCTGCATGGGCTGTTTTTTGCAAGCCCACCAAGCCCAAAAAGCCACAACTGCCTTTAACAGTATGCACCGCTCGGAAAATACCATCCAACAAGTCCACGTTACTGGGGTGCATTTCCAAATCCATCAATTGTTGTTCAATGGATGCTAAATTCTCATTACTTTCTGTTAAAAACTCACTCAGTAGCTCTTCATCCATTGCCCTTGCTCCTATTTTATCGTCTTTTTCATTATCCCATATTTGCCCAACCATCATTCCCAAAAATATTCTATCGGGAATCTTTCTTACCTATAGACCCCCGGTACAAGCATTCGGGGATGACACTCTTTTTTCGCAAGAATCCAATAAAAAACACCCAGACATGATGACCTTTTCTAAAACAACATCCCGCCAACAACTTCAATCAATGCATCAGGTTCAAAGGGTTTCACTAGCCATGCTGAAACCCCTGATTCATGCCCGACACTTTTTTTATCTTCACCCGACTCGGTGGTGAGCATCACAATCGGTGTATGAGCATAACTGGGTATTTTTCGGATATTTTGAATCATGGTTAGCCCATCCATATTGGGCATATTCAAATCTGTTAGTATCAAATCATAAGGGTTATCTGCTGAGGCTGTCGCTTTATCCAAACCAATTTGACCATCTTTGGCTTCATCCACATTAAAATCAACTTTCTTTAAAGTACGCTTCACAGTAATCCGCACCATGGTCGAATCTTCAACAATCAAAATTCTAGGTCCTGTCATAATTCCCCCTTCAATACCATGCGTTCTTCTTCCATGACATAACGCTTCGCCACTTCTTCTTCCCATAATGCCGCTTGACTGGCATCACCAACATGCATCGACCAGTCATCCAAACAAGTTTGAACATTGGTGAGACGTTGCGAGACACGATCAATATTTTGTAAATCGGTCAGCGCTGCCATAATCGCTTCTTCCACCGCATCAGAAACACCCATGTCCAAAATTTCAGTCAGCTTAATCAAACCATCCTCACTACTTTCAGATAGCAGTTCCAAGGAGCCTTGCACTTGTTTCTTCAAAACTTGTAACAAACGTTTATCTGCCGTTTGTGGCCATACTGAATTATTCATAATCTCCCCTTCTTTCACCTCTTCTGGCACTACCAACTCGTTTTCTTCACGCACAACTTCTCTATCAGACTGTTCATCTACCACTTCTTCAACCACGGTTGCTATTTTTGTCACAGCTTCCATCTTTGGTTCTGTTTTTACTGCAACTACAATATCTTCACTGACATCCTTGTTGTCATCCAATGACACATCCAACACTCCACGCCGACAAAACAATAAATTCATGGTATGTATAGGCACATCCATCTCCAGCACAGGTGAACCCGCCAACAAATGCATACGACTGCCCGTTTCATCCTGTGGCTGCGGAAAGCTTCGATCTAAAAGACCAAACATGGTCTGTCCATCTGCATCCAACTCAGGCATCACATACGCCATCAACATCCAGCCACGCGCCAAAGATTCTTGATAAATCGGCACCCAATCCATGCCCGCCGAGACTTCCACCAAACGTGTGGTGAGTACATCTTCCACCAACACCGCATCGCCCAACATTGCATCCACAAAGGCATAACTCTTTTCATCTTGTGTGGATGCTTCGGGATAAAGGTGTTGTCTTGTTTGAGTAAGCAACTGCCTTGCCATAAATGTATCATGAAAAGCATCGGGAGAACCCACATCTACTTCCAATAGGGGATAATCCATGCCAGCCATTTCAAAACTGGCAACATTGCCCCCACTTCTTGGCAACACCATCAGTTTGGGCGGTGTCCACCATTTCACATTTTGTTTGCGTTCGCTTAATAAACGCGCCACTTCATGGAACCACAGTTCCAACAACGAATCCTCACTATCACCCTCACGTTCTTCGGGATAAAACATCATCACCTTACAGCCGCGCAATAATCCCACCCAGCCTTCTGAATCCAAACCATCCCATGGATGCACCGACACTTTTAACTCACAGCTACACGCTTCTTTTGCACGCGCACAGGCACCTTTTAAACGGCGTAATTGTTCGGCAAGTTCATCGGCATCACGGGTACTAAATAGATGCAAGGTGAGTTTATGATGTTTCAATGCCATTTCTTCAATCATCGCAGGCAACCCTGCATGCCAGCCCATAAACAACATGGATAAATCCCATGTTTCAGGCCATACGAATTGTTTGAGTGCGTGTTCTTTTTGTGACACATTCTCTTGCTGTAAATTTGTTTCCAAAATACCCGACCACAATAAAGTATCACCCCCCAAGCCCACTACATCAACAAAATGACCACCCACTTTTCCATGTGCCAAATCACTGAACAACACAAACGAACCATCTTCCCGCCGACCAGCCAAAAGATTGACACCTTGGCTAAAACAATACGTCAGCCACACACCCAAGGCTTGTCTTTTATCCCCCATCAGCAACCATGGTTTGCCTTGCCCGACTTCGACATCAAACGCCCAAGCAAGGGTATAAAGACCCGTTTCCCCTGCCACAGCATCCAACAAACGAATACCCAACTCAGGCATCCAAGCGCAATGATGCATTTGATAAAGCATGCGCGCAGTGATCGATGATGAATCCAAAATTTTCATGCCCATCGAATCTGCATACATATGATGCAATTTATTGGGCATGATTGCTTCCGACACCAACACCACAGGCACACCAAAATTGCGCACCAAATGATGGGTATCTACCAAGTGTATATCTTGTTTTCGACGAAAAATAATCATGTGTTGCACGCCTGAAAGCTTAAAATGTTCGGCTAAGTTCCGACTTCCTGGATCCACCTCACGCACACTCAACCAACTACCCACCGTGGATGCACCAGAAACCCCCTTATCATGAAAAATCCATACCGCAGCAAAGCGTTGCCGCATGCGTGAAAACATCGCATCCAAGCGTTTTAACACTGCATAGGATTGTTCATTCCAGCCTACAATCACCAAGTATTCACGCGCAGAAAGAGGGCTATTGCTTAATTCTCGTAACATGTAATGCATCACATTCGAACCCAAACTGACCACCAAAGCGAAGAAAAACACACCCGAAAGCACCAACAACACCGTTAAACCAAGCAACCAAGGTGAAAAAGCTTCGGTGGTGGCAGCCCCTGGATCCACCATCAAACGAAACACATACAATACCACTTGCACTGGCACATAATCTTGTGCATTGGTCACGCCATCGTCATTGATGTCCATTTGCGGATAAAGATAAACCACCGATAAACCGCCCATCATCATCATGGCCACCATCATGCCTGCCAACATGCTGGTTTCGCTGCGTACTTCTTGCATCGCTGCCACACGTTTCGCAGCCAAAGAAATATTACCCAAAGGGTTCAGCATCACCAAAAAACGAATGGCACGAATCGCAACCCAATAAGGTGAAAATTCAGGCACCAAACCCAACAAAACCACACTCGATACACCATCAAGCAACACAAAGCCAAATTCAGTGTTTCTACGTCCACCCTTGGGTAACACCTTCCATATTGAATAGGCACGGCATGCAGCCTCTAATATTAGTAACACACCCATGTAAAGCGAAATGGATGGCACAGCAATCGCCAAGCACGCCATACCGATGACCAACAAAGCAAACGGCAATGAATAAATAAAGGTATCAAAGGTGAGGAAAGCAAAGATCCGTAACATGCGCAGCATATACATGCCACGAAATAGCCGTGCGATACGCAAGTAAACCGCCTGATCCAATATATCCGCTGGCATAAACAAAGCCGAAAACAAACTCAGTGTTGCCAAACCATCCAATATAAGAAAAATAAACTCAGTGCGATTACGGAAACGATTTTCCTTTTGCAACCAAAAACGCAACATCCACTCCCCCGCAAAGAACAACGCCAAGGGTGCCAACACAAACCAATATCGTTCAAACATGCACAAACCCAATGCCGCCACGATAAGGATGGCATAACGGGGATGTGAAAACACACGTTCACCCAACAGCAACCACTCACGGCGTGAATGCCCCCCTGATAAATAGCTTTTCCAACTGGATTTATCAATATCATCTGAGCCATCCAAAGTCGCCGTATCATGTTCACCTTTGGTGGGCATTACTTTGCCCGTCAGGATCGATTTATCGGCCATACGTATCACCTTCGAAGCAAAAGAACGGCAGATTTTTATAGCATAAGAAGCCCGTGATAAAACAGTTGTCTTACTTGGAACACGGATGGATGAGGGTGCTAATTCATGCTTTGAAACCTGTGCGACGCCACTCAATTCCTGAGTTTGCGCCGCCTCCTTTGTCTTAACGTCGTGAATATGGTTCAACTGAACGCTTTGATTTGGAGACGGCTCAAGCCTTGAAGGAACGGCTAAGTGCTTTAATGGCGCCGCAAGGAGGCTAAAAAATCCAGAACCTGCGTATGCAAGCTTTCACCCTGAGAACGTATGCTGCCTGATACCGCCAATACATTACCTGCTGCATTACCCGTTTCAGCTGATGCACTGGTGACTTGCTCAATCGCTTCCGTCACCCGATGGGTTGCATCCGATGCATATTGCACACTCTGTGCAATTTCACGGGTTGCATCATTTTGTTCTTCGGTTGCCGATGAAATCGCTCGGTTGATTTCATTCATACGTTTGATGGTATCTGCAATATGCCCAATGGCTTTTGCAGCCCCATCACTTTCTGTTTGAATTGCAGAAATTTGACCTGCAATCCGTTCCGTTGCTTGCGCAGTTTGATTAGCAAGCTCTTTAACTTCACCAGCCACCACCGCAAATCCACGCCCAGCATCACCTGCTCGTGCCGCTTCAATGCTCGCATTGAGTGCCAAAAGATTGGTTTGTTCAGCAATATCGGTAATCACCCGAACCACTTCACCAATTTCTTGCGATACACTGGAAAGCTTGGACACATTTTCATTGGTACTTACAGCCTCTTCCACTGCTTGATCCGATATTGCCACCGCTTCTTGCACTTGGCGTGTAATTTCAGCAATCGATGCCGTCAATTCCTCGGCGGCCGATGCTACAGTCATCACATTTTCATTGGCTTCCATGGCACTGGTGGAGACACTGCCTGCTTGATGCGTCGCCTCTTCTGCCATACTGCTCATACCCTCACTGGCAGCTTCCATTTGTGTGGATGCAGCAATCAGATCTTCCACCATCGCACCAATATTTTCTTCAAAATTACGTGCCAATTCATCACTTTCAGTCACATCACTCCATGAGACCATGATAGATTCCCAATCCCCCTGCTGGTTATCAATGGCAAAGGAAGAAAACTTAATATTACGCTTTGCAATCGTGAAGCCTGCGGTCGCAGGTAAATTGCCTTTACTGGCCAAAAAGTTTCGTTGATGTGCAGGGTTTTTATGAAAAATATCAATACACTGCCCAACAATTTGATCGGCTGTACAAGGTAATTCCGATTGAATACCACGAAATAACTGCAATGCCGCAGGGTTCATATAGTTCACCACCAAGGTATGACGATTGGCAATCATCGTAGCTTGTGGACTGGCTTCTACAACACGTTTCAATTGCTCTGCCTCTTTGGATTGCTCTTGAAAAATACCCAAGGATTCCACCATTTCACCAATCTCGCCACCTTGCTCAGAGGACACAGGAACCACAATACCGCGTTCCAAGGCATCCATGGCTTCGGATACTTCACGAATCGGTCTGGCAACACTACGCGCCACTATCAACAACAAGATCAGGGTAATCACCAACACCACCAACATCAGCGACCAATAGTAAACAGGCATGGTTTCCATAATTTCATTGTATTCGGCATCCACATCATCAATTTCCTGACCAAACATATGATCAATACTTTCAAGACCTGCTAGAAGCTCATTTTGATAGATACGTTTCACTTCTTGATTACGTTTTAACAACTCCAAATCCAGTTCGGCATAAGCAAGGAAATCTTCCAAGTATGTATCCATCGCCTTAGCAATCTCTTTTTTATCACGCACATTGATATTGCTATTTTCCAAGAGCTGAGAAAAATGTTCCATTTCATTTTTTTGTTGCATCAAATATTTGGGGTTGTGCCGCAACATAAAATCTTTTTCATGTCGACGAAGCATCAACATGGATACCATCAAATCATCCTGTTTTAATGACTTAATGCGATGTTCTGCACGGTGAACGGAATCACGCAATGCGCCACGCAAGCCCAACTTTTCAGTCAAACCCAACTTCTCACGCATTTCAAGCATCAAACGTGCTTCTGAATCAAAGTGTCGCATGGCTTCCGATAATTTGTCGGATGTATCTTTCAAATCTTGTGTTGGAAGAGCATTGGCTAAATGCTCAATCTCTTCATCATTGTTTTTGGATAAACTTTGATAATTCACTTCTTCTTTTTTATCCGACAGATATAAAAAAGCTTGCAAAGCATGGTATTCTTCAGGGATAGTGGCAGATAAACCATCCAACATTTCCATCATCTTTCCTGCTTTGAACTCTTGCTTGGACACCACTTGTAACTTATTCACCATGACTTCATGCGCAATGCCTGATGCCAATAGCCCCAACATTGCCATACTGCCCAACACCAGCATGCGTTGCATGATGCTAAGTTGTTTGAGATTCAATATTTTCATGCGAACTCCCCTTTTAATGAATGAGATAGCACCGATAAACGGTGAATCACTGCCAATATGCATGGAGTAAGCAAATCCAATACCAATTTTCTAACCCATCATTAAAAAATAAGAGAGAAAACCTCTATCTCTTCGCATGATAAGCAGCCAGCAACGCTGCTTGGATGCTTGGATGCTCTTCTAGATTGGTAATATCCAAGTACTGCTTGGCGATTAGACTTAGCGCAGACAAGGCTTTTTCTTCTCCGTAGGTGACTTGAAAGCCCTCCAAATCAAATTGACCATCCATGATATGGTCAGCGGCTAAACCTGTGCCTTGTAAAAAACACACAGGCTCCATCACCATCACATCATATTCATGACGATAGCGATCCAAACCATTGGCAAGGGCAATCACATCATAGACATATTCCATATCCCCCAAGTGTTCTCGTAGCCATTTATCCACATCAATATGGGCAGAAAAATCAAATTTTTCACCCTTGAAATAAAAGACAATCGCTGCTGTTAGTTGATTTTTCATGGTTTACATTTCCTTTTTTACTTACGGTCGAACACCCAACCAAACCATATGTTTACTACCACGTTGACCATGCGCGCGGCATGCTACTTCTTCGGTTTGAAAACCTGCTTGCTTCATTTTTTTGGTAAACCTTGGTTCAGGAAATGCCGACCAAACCCCAAACACACCTTGAGTGTGTAAAGCAGCCTTAGCTGACTTCAAACCTTTAACACTATACAACGCACCATTTTCTTGACGCGTCAATCCGTCTGGTCCGTTATCGACATCCAATAAAATGGCATCAAAGCCCATTTTATCATGGAGCATCAACACCCCAACATCGCCTTCATACACACTCACCCGCTCATTTTTCAAAGGAGCGTCGGCAAGATGTGATAAATAACTACGATTCCATTCAACTACCGCAGGCACAAGCTCCGCCACAATAATTTCAGCATCATCAGGGGTATGTTTCAAAGCCGCAGCAAGCGTGTAACCCATACCCAAACCACCAATCAATACCCGTGATTTTTGACCTTGCTTCAAAGCGCGACAGCCCAATTCAGCCAATAAATCTTCAGAACTGTGCATGCGACTGTTCATCAACTCCGAATAACCTGTTTTAATCGAGAATTCATCACCCCGTTGATACAAACGCATGTCATGCGCTGCGCCCTCCACCGTTGTTTGCGCCAATAGCTCCCAAATTTTCATGTTTTATTCCTTTGCTTTATCACACATATCCATCATCTATTCAATTGCTCTAAATCACGCACAGCGCCTTTATCTGCCGACGTTGTCAAAGCGGCATAGGCTTTTAATGCTTTGGAAACAACACGCTCACGCCCAACGGGCATCCAAGCATCCTTGCCCTTGGCTTCCATAGCCACACGACGGTTTGTTAGCTCTTCATCAGAAATCATAAGATTGATACTGCGATTCGGAATATCAATATTGATGGTATCGCCATCTTCAATCAAACCAATCGCACCACCTTCAGCAGCTTCGGGTGAAGCGTGTCCAATGGATAAACCTGACGTGCCACCAGAAAACCGACCATCAGTGAGCAAAGCACACACCTTGCCCATACCTTTGGATTTGAGATAAGAGGTCGGGTAAAGCATTTCCTGCATCCCAGGTCCACCTTTCGGACCTTCATAGGTGATAATCACCATATCACCTGCTTTTATTTTATCGTTCAAAATAGCATTCACCGCATCATCTTGGGATACAAATACCCGCGCTGTGCCTGTAAACTTCCAAATGGATTCATCCACACCTGCAGTCTTCACAATACAACCGCGCTCGGCAATATTGCCAAACAACACCGCCAAGCCACCTTCTTTTGAATAGGCATGTTCAACACTGCGAATACAACCCTCTTGACGATCCGTATCCAATGTTTTCCAACGTTCTGATTGAGAAAATGCGACTTGTGTCGGAATGCCACCTGGTGCTGCGCGGAACATCTCACGTGGTATTGTATTCGCTTCATTCACAATATCATTGGCATCCAAAGCATCACCCAAGCTTGCTGAATGAACCGTGTGCGTATCACGGTGAATCAAACCCCCTCGATCCAGCTCCGCTAAAATACTGATGACCCCACCAGCCCGATGCACATCTTCCATGTGATAGTGCTGCACTGCGGGAGCAACCTTGCATAGGTTCGGAACTTTTCGGCTCAAGCGATCCATATCGTTCATGCTGAAATCCACTTCCGCTTCTTGCGCACAGGCGAGCAAATGCAAGACGGTGTTGGTTGAGCCACCCATGGCAATATCCAATGCCATAGCATTTTCAAAGGCTTCAAAGGTGGCAATGGAACACGGTAACACAGAGGCATCATCCTGTTCATAATAGCGTTTGGTAATTTCTACAATCAAACGTCCAGCTTCTAAAAACAACGCTTTGCGATCAGCATGTGTGGCAAGCAATGAACCATTACCAGGTAGGGAAAAGCCCAAGGCTTCGGTTAAACAGTTCATGGAGTTGGCAGTAAACATACCCGAGCAAGAACCACACGTTGGGCAGGCTGAACGTTCAACCGCTGCCACATCTTCATCCGTTTCGTTGTCATCAGCCGCCATCACCATCGCATCGACCAAATCAAGCATTTGTTCACGGTTCTTGATGGTCACTTTACCCGCTTCCATCGGCCCACCCGATACAAATACAGCAGGAATATTCAAACGCAGGGCAGCCATCAACATACCTGGTGTAATTTTATCGCAGTTGGAAATACACACCATCGCATCGGCACAATGCGCATTGACCATATATTCGACCGAATCGGCAATAATTTCACGGCTTGGCAATGAATACAGCATACCGCCATGCCCCATGGCAATACCATCATCGACAGCTATCGTGTTAAACTCTTTGGCAACACCACCAGCAGCTTCAATTTCTCGTGCCACCATTTGCCCCAAATCTTTCAAATGAACATGTCCTGGCACAAATTGCGTGAATGAATTGACCACGGCAATGATGGGCTTTTCAAAATCATCATCGGTCATGCCTGTGGCACGCCAAAGCGAGCGAGCGCCTGCCATATTGCGACCTGCGGTGGTGGTTCTAGAACGGTATACTGGCATGCTTCAACCTCTCAAAAATTTTAAGCAAAAGTGTAACTGTAGTCATTTAAGTATCAATAGCCCCTATCCCGTCATCCTGTGGTCTTTTAATCGGGAATCAAACAAAATGAACACATGATGGGTGTCATAGGCTGTGAAGTTCTTTCGGCACTAAAATTAGTGTAGAATCCCTTTCTTTGCCAAAGTAAAAATAGGAATATTGGCTATAAATTCATGACCATCTTCCCCCAGCATATGATAACTGCCATGCATACAACCAAGTGGTGTATCCAGAACACAAAAACTACTGTATTCATGTTCGCCACTGGGAGAAATGAGGGGCTGCTCACCGACAACCCCATCACCATGAATCTCTTCAACCTTATTATCAGCATCTGTAATCACCCAATGACGGCGCAATAATTTGGCTGATTTACGACCAATATTGCGAATTTTTATGTGGTAGGCGAAAATAAACTGCGTTGCCTCTGCATCGGATTGTTCTTCCAAATACTCAGGTGCAACAGTGATTTCAAATTGATAAGGAAGTGTCATGCCGTCACACTCAACTGAAGAAAACGACGTTTGCCACACTTGACCAAATATGCACCGCCCACAGGCAATGAAAAGTCTTTATCACTGACTTTTTCACCATCCACAGACACCGCCCCTTGTTTGATTAAACGCATACCTTCACCATTGGATTTCGTTAAACCTGCTTCACTCAAAGCCTTCACCAGCCATAAACGTCCATCTTCAGCGGGCAAGGATGCTTCAGGTATATCATCGGGCACTTCTTTTTTGGCAAACTGTTTTTCAAAGCCTTCACGCGCAGCTTTCCCTGCTTCTTCACCATGAAAACGAGCTACAATCAATGCTGCCAACTGTTTTTTGGCTTCCATCGGATGAAGGACTCGAATACTGTCCAAATCTATATCCGTTAATAACTCATAATAACGCATCATCAAATCATCCGATGCCGACATCAGTTTACCAAATTGATTGCTCGGTGTATCTTCAATGGCAATATAGTTATTCAATGATTTGGACATTTTATTGACACCATCCAAACCTTCCAACAACGGCATCGTCATAATCATTTGCGGTGTTTTTTGATGAGACTCTTGTAGCTGCCGCCCCATCAATAGGTTAAACTTTTGATCGTTGCCACCCAGCTCAATATCAGCTTCCAATACGACTGAATCATAACCTTGCACCAATGGATACAAAAACTCATGAATGGCAATGGATTGCCCACCTTTATAACGTTTTTCAAAATCATCACGCTCCAGCATACGTGCTACTGTCGCTTTACCTGCCAAAGCAATCATATCTGCCGCACTCATTTTGCCAAACCATTCAGAGTTAAAACGTATTTCTGTTTTTTCAGGGTCTAATATTTTAAATACTTGCTGTTTATAGGTCTCAGCATTGGCAAGCACATCAGCTTGGGTGAGTGGCGGGCGAGTTTCATTTTTGCCCGTTGGGTCACCAATCATACCTGTGAAATCACCAATTAAGAACACTACTTGATGCCCACATTGTTGAAATTGGTGTAATTTTTCTAATAAGACTGTGTGACCCAAATGCAAGTCAGGTGCCGTCGGGTCAAAACCAGCTTTCACACGTAAAGGGCGATTTTCTTTTTTCGCAAGGCGTAACTTCGCCTCCAATGAATCCTTCGGCAGAATTTCTAATGTACCACGCGATAATAAGGTCAGTTGTTGTTGAATATCCATAAGGCGAACTATAAACAACATTGAATATATTTTATATATTGTGGAAAATTTAAAAAATGATGCACGGCATTCCTATTTATGGGAATGCCGTGCATCATTTTTTAGAATTTAACTTCCATATTTAGCTTAAAATCACCATAAGCAGGGCCTTCTTTACTACTCATTAACCACCCTGCATTCACTTCAACGGTATCATTGAACGTGTATTCGATAACAGGACCAATCAATTGTCGTTGCGTCAGTAAGACTTGTTTATTTGTACCCAGTGAGCCATATGCTTCAATACCAGCCTCTAATCCCATATCAGTTTTATACCTTGAACGCCACGCATAGCCAAGACCCATTGATGATTGATTGATACCCCATAAAGGCTGCTTAAACACAAGGTTCAAGGTGTGCTTCCATTGTTTAACAGGTCGTTCAAATAAAAGTTTTAGCTCCAACACGTCTGCTTTACGAAGGCTTGGTTTATAACGTATGTATTCAGCATATACGCCCATATCAACCCAGTATTTTCCTTGCTCAGTAAGTTGAATAATATTAGCCCATTTGGATTGCGTATAACGCATTGATTGCCCTAGGTTTTTTTCATACACAATATAAACACCCGAATGCCAGTTATCCGTTATACCATAGGATAACTCCAATTGATGTTTTTGTTTTCCATTTTCCGCAGGATTTTTACTACGAAACACTTCGCTTTGCGTCTCTACTTCAACTTCACCTTGGGTAACAATAGGTGAATAAACTTTTTTGGCAGTTGCCAATGTGGGCAGCAATGATATGGATATACCTAAGCCAACCATGATAACTATTTTATTCATACTTACTCCTTGATAATGATAATTATTATCAATATTATTAAGCATGATCGATACCAATTTAATTGCCTTATCCATTTAAAATGGATTTTGGCTCTTTTAAAGCCTGATGGCACAGGGTTAGTTGAGTGTGAAAAGTTGAATTTAAGGAGGTGTATTTTTTTTACTACTGCTTTAGGAAGCATTACGGGAATCCTCGGTAATTCATTGCCGAGATGAAAGTAATGTTGTGCGGTAGAATAAGGATATGTAATAGAATAAATGCTATTATATATAGTCAATAAGTAAATATATCTATACCATGCGCAATATGTCAATTGGGTTAATTCATGATAGAACCACAGTACATAATATAGGTTATCATATTGTGTGGTCTGTGAAATATAGGCGTAAAGTTTTGGTTGGTGAAGTTGAGACTTCGCTGAAAGATTGTTATTCCAAATTGCAGATGACAAGTGTTTTATCATCAAAGAAATGGAATGTTACATTGACCATATCCATGTATTTGCATCAGCAAAACCAAAGATTTCTCCATCGTACATTTACAAAATGATGAAGGGGATTTCTGCACGTAGGATTTTTGTAAGGCATCCCGAATTGAAATCTAAGCTGTGGGGTGGACACTTATGGAATCCATCCACATATATTGAAACGATTGGTCATATTTCTGAAGATACAGTGCGCAAGTACATTGAGGATCAAAAGAAGAAATGATTGAAGTTGTCAATAAAGCATACAAGTTTCGGATATATCCAACCGATGAACAGGCTGTGTTTTTTGCGAATCAAAGAAATAATTTCCTACACAAAGAGAGCAAACGGATAGTCAACGAAAACCAAGTGATCTATCTCGAATCGCTGAATGTGAGGGGCATGATGAAAAACCGACATCTCTCAAAAGCCATATCAGATTGTGGCTGGAGTGAGTTTGTCAGGCAGCTTCAGTACAAAGCGCACTGGAATGGCTCAATCATTGTTCAAATTGGACAATGGGAACCATCTAGCAAGCTTTGCTCAACGCATGGTTGTGATTATAAATATGATGGATTAAAACTCTCTGATAGAGAATGGACATGCCCTCAATGTAACATTATTCATGACAGGGATATTAACGCTGCGAAGAACATCGAACAAATAGGGTTGGAAGCACCCAACACACGCCTGTGAAGAAGACGACCTCTGTATTCTCTATCAAGAGAATACAAGCCGCTTCCGTGAAGCAGGAATCTTTTGCATCAGTTTGATGCTCGGTATTTTAATGCCGAGAGAACTTCACGCGCACAATCACATGTGGCAGTAAGCTTTGAATCATCCGAATATATGGCAGATGGCGATACTTTGGGAACTTTACATTTGCTTGAAGCGATTCGCTTGTTGGGTATGGAAGAGAAAGTGAAGTTTTATCAGGCATCGACATCAGAGCTGTTTGGTAAAGTGCAAGAGATTCCACAAAAGGAAACGACACCCTTTTATCCGCACTCTCCATACGCCGTTGCCAAGATGTATGCCTATTGGATTGTAGTGAATTATCGTGAATCGTATGCTATGTATGCTTGTAATGGCCTTTTGTTTAACCATGAGTCGCCACGTCGTGGTGAGACTTTTGTCAGGCGTAAGATTACCCGTGGTTTGGCGAATATGGCACAAGGTTTGAAATCGTGTCTACACATGGGGAATATAAATGCCCTGCATGATGGCATATCATTTGTTTATCAAAAATATGGTAAAAAACGATGAAAATTGCAGTGGTTGGAACGGGTTATGTTGGTTTATCCAATGCGATGCTTTTGGCGCAGCATCATGAGGTGGTTGCGCTTGATGTGGTTGCTGAGAAAATAGCCTTATTAAATGCAAAGAAGTCGCCCATTGTGGATAAAGAAATAGAGGATTTTTTAAGTCATAAAAAACTTAATTTTAAAGCAACGCTCAATGCTCAAGAAGCTTATCAGGGTGCTGATTTTGTCATTGTTGCAACGCCCACTGATTATGACCCTGTGACCAACTATTTTAACACATCAACGGTTGAACAAGTGATTCAAGATGTGATAAATATCAATCCTAAATCTGTGATTGTGATTAAATCAACAGTTCCAGTGGGTTTTACGGTTGATTTGAAAAAAAAACTAGACTGTGATCGAATTGTTTTCGCTCCAGAATTCTTGAGAGAAGGCAGTGCTTTATATGATAACCTTTATCCATCACGGATTATTATAGGCGAGCGTTCTAAGCGTGCAGAAGTATTTGCTTCGTTATTGCTGGAAGGCGCAGAGAAAGAAAATATTTCAGTATTATTCACGGATTCCACAGAAGCAGAAGCTGTGAAGTTATTTTCCAATACATATTTAGCGATGCGCGTGGCTTATTTCAATGAACTTGATAGCTATGCGGAAATCCGTGGTTTGGATAGCAAACAAATCATTGAAGGGGTGGGTTTGGATCCACGTATAGGAAGCCATTATAGTAATCCATCCTTTGGTTATGGAGGCTATTGCTTACCCAAAGATACCAAGCAATTACGCGCCAATTATGAAGATATTCCCAACAGTCTTATTGGTGCAATTGTTGATGCGAATAGTTTGCGTAAAGATTTTATTGCCGATGCGATTATTAAAAGAGCCCCCAAGGTGGTTGGTATTTACCGTTTGATTATGAAATTAGGCTCGGATAATTTTAGGGCATCTTCGATTCAAGGTGTGATGAAACGCATCAAAGCCAAGGGCATTGAAGTGGTGGTGTACGAGCCTGTATTGAAAGAAGATAGTTTTTTTCATTCCAAAGTGATTAAACAATTGGAATATTTTAAGGCAATATCGGATGTGATTGTTGCCAATCGTATGAGTGATGAAATTTCAGATGTGAGCGATAAGGTCTATACGCGTGATTTGTTTGGAAGGGATTAAGTTATTTTTACTGGGTTGAATGAGGTTGGTCGAGCAAACTTGCTTGCTTGCTTGCTGTGCTTGAAGTCAGGTTGCATGTAGTATTAAAATCTGTAAATTGCCAAAAAATTTATACGCCAAGCGACCACAAGATGAACTACACCTCATTCCCATACGCTTATGTGGGAACGTATCGGATGAATGTTTAAAAGTCTTAAGTTCAGCTTATGAAAGCTTGCAATATAACAGCAGATAAAATTATTTAAAATCAATGATGTCTGACTTGATTTTTTTTACAAAATTATGGGTCATGGCGCTGGTGATTTATCTGCATAACAGGGTAAGGATCCTCAACCAATTCAGTCGCTGAAGGAATATAAGGGAATTAAAATGAATGATGAGGTCAGTTTAATTGATATATGGCGTGTACTTGTTGCCCAAAAGAAAATAATTTATACGATTACTTTGATTACTTTACTTTTGGGTGTGGGGTATGCTTTTCTTGCCCCAAAAGTTTATAAAGCAGAAGCTTATTTATTGCCGCCTTTAGCCAAACAGATTCAAGGTATTAAAGGTATTCAAGGTATTCAAGGTATTAAAGGTATTAAAGGTATTCAAGGTATTACAGTTACATCAGTTTATGCTCAATTTTTAACCAATTTGAAATCTCGAGATTTGCGCAGGAAAATATTTCAATCAAGCCATGTGTTGGAACATATATATCCAAAGCAAAATTCAACCATCAATCAGAATGATGTTTTTGAGAATTTTAATAAAACATTAAAAATATGGTTTGACACAAAAAATAAAAAATTGTTAATGGTTTATTTTGAAGCAAATGATGGTGAATTTGCAGCAGGCATCGTCAATGATTTTATTGTTCAGGCAGCAAATAAAACGGTTGCTGATTTGTTTGAAAATGTTGCTTCTCAAATTGATAATATGAAAAAAGATATGCAGAATACGATTAAGAGTAAGCGATCTTTGGCCAAGAAAAATAGATTGGATAGAATAGCAACCTTATTAGAAAAAGATGCTGTTGCAATAAAAAATATTTCAAGTGACATAGCTTTGGCTAAACATCGTGTAAATGTGCTAGATGCTGATAAAGCTATGCAATTGAAAGAGGCTATCACTTTAGCAAAATCTTTAGGAATCATTGATGAGGGACAAGGCTATCGTTCCAAATCAGGAGCAACCAATATATCTGTATCTACAACGAGTGATCCATTATACCTCCGAGGTTCTAAAGTATTGCAAGCGGAGTTGGATGCCTTGTTGAGCAGGAAAGATAAAGATGCATTTACCCCTGGACTAAGAAGTTTGGAAAACAAACTATTGCAATTAAAAGTTAATGAAGAGGTTGAAATTCTAAAAAACCGTAAAAATGATGATGCTTTTATTCCTGGATTAAGACCCTTGCAAGAAAGGTTAATTGTGCTTGATGGCATTAAAATTATTTTAAATAAAGATAAAGTGTTTGCCACCCGTGTAGATCAAAAGGCTGTGATTCCTAATAAGCCCATTAAACCTAAAAAAGTATTGATTGTAATGTTATCATTGCTGCTGGGTTTAATGCTAGGGGTGATGGTGGTATTTCTACGGAATGCTGTTTGTGTCAGTAATAAATTGAGGAGTTAAAAACTATGAATTCAACTATTTTAGTGACAGGTGGTGCAGGTTTTATTGGATCTGCTATTGTGCGACACTTGATTGAACATACAACATATACTGTTATAAATGTTGATAAGTTAACCTATGCTGGCAATTTAGAATCTTTAGTAAAAGTAAGTGATAGCTCACGTTATCATTTTGAACAGGTAGATATCTGTGATGCAGTTGATGTGCGACGTGTGTTTGAAACATATAAACCCCAAGTGGTGATGCACTTGGCTGCGGAATCGCATGTGGATCGTTCGATTGATGACCCTACGGCATTTATTCAAACCAATATTGTTGGCACATTTACATTGTTGGAAGAAGCTAGGAAATATTGGCGTGTATTGGAAAAAAAGAAACAAAAAAAATTTCGTTTTCACCATATTTCTACAGATGAAGTGTATGGTGATTTACATGGTGCGAATGATTTATTTACAGAAGAAACTGCCTATGATCCCAGTTCGCCATACTCAGCAAGCAAGGCAGGATCTGATCATTTGGTTCGAGCATGGTATCGAACGTATGGGTTACCTGTAGTGATAAGTAATTGTTCCAATAATTATGGTCCGTACCATTTCCCTGAAAAACTGATTCCCTTGATGATTCTTAATGCTTTGGAAGGTAAACCGCTGCCTATTTATGGTGATGGGCAACAGGTGCGAGATTGGTTGTATGTTGAAGATCATGCGCGAGCCTTGGTGCATGTGGCGATACAAGGTGTCGTTGGAGAAAGTTATAATATTGGTGGGCATAATGAAAAGACCAATCTTGACGTTGTTCATATGATATGTTCATTGCTGGAGGAGCTTGCTCCTGAAAACAAAAAACATCCAAATCGGTATAAAGATCTTATTACGTTTGTACAAGATCGCCCAGGTCATGATTTGCGTTATGCCATTGATGCCAGTAAAATTGATGCCGATTTACACTGGAAGCCTGAAGAAACATTTGAAAGTGGCATGAGAAAGACTGTGATTTGGTATCTAGATCATGAACCATGGTGGCGACATATTCAAGATGGATCCTATCTGGGTGAACGTTTGGGAGTGGAAGCATGAAAGGTATTATTTTAGCAGGTGGTAGCGGAACGAGACTTTACCCTTTAACCAAAGGTGTTTCCAAGCAACTTCTGCCTATTTATGACAAGCCGATGATTTATTACCCACTCTCTGTACTCATGCTGGCGGGTATTCAGGATATTTTGATTATTACAACACCCCATGACCTAGAAGGCTTTAAGCGTGCCTTGGGCGATGGTTCGGATTTTGGCGTTCACCTAACTTATGCGGTACAGGAGAGCCCTGATGGCTTGGCGCAAGCGTTTATCATTGCCGAAGACTTCATTGGGCAAGATTCGGTATGCTTGGTGTTGGGTGATAATATATTTTGGGGTCAAGGGTTTACGCCCAAGCTTTTGCAGGCTGCCAAAAAACAAAAGGGTGCTACGGTGTTTGGCTATCAGGTGAAAGACCCAGAGCGATTTGGGGTGGTTGAATTTGATGAAGCTTATAAAGCTTTGAGCATCGAAGAGAAGCCAGTGCAACCTAAGTCCAACTTTGCAGTCACAGGCTTATACTTTTATGACAATGATGTGGTTGATATTGCAAAAAACGTTAAGCCATCGGGTAGGGGTGAGTTGGAAATCACTTGTGTGAATCAGGCGTATTTAGAGCGTGGTGATTTGCATGTCGAGCTTTTGGGGCGTGGTTTTGCATGG